>JAFOLE010000021.1 GCA_017419465.1 Solobacterium sp.
GCCGGAGTCTGCCGTATCCGCAAGCTTTGCGATCCATACCCTTCTTGCGACGGAATCCTGAAGATCCTGCGCAAGACTGTTCAGGGTATTGAGTGACGTACGGTTCAGACCAAGCCGCAGGATCAGTTCTTCCTTTTCCTTACGCAGCTGTGTCAGATTCATCCGTTCCTTGAGAAGTTCCGAACGAAGTGCGTTCAGTTCACGTTCCTTCTCAGGCTGTGTGGTTGCGCCGCTTTCATGGAGTGTCTGAAGCACTTCATCACGTCCGGCTTCGGCCTTTTCCAGTTCCTTCTGGTCGCCCTCATATTTTGCTTTGCGCTCTGCGACTTTCTGGTCATATTCAGCAATCTGTTCTTTCATGGCTTTCAGCTGAATCCGCGCAGTCTCTTCCTTTTCAAACGGGAAGTCCTTGCGCATGCGCTCAGCTGTGCCGTATTCATAGGTTGCTTTTTGGCGCAGTGACGCAGCTTTCTGACGGCAGTCATTCTGTTCACTGATCAGCGCTTCGATTTCCCTGCGTGTCTTCGGCATACGGGCATTCAGCGCTTCCAGCTGCTTTGCCTTCTCCTGGAAGTCCGCAATGACCGCTTCTGATTCATCACAGGCCATCTTCAGCAGGTTGATTCTGGAATTCAGGATATTGATGGCATCATCCGTAAGTCCCGGCATACGCGCATCTTCAAATGCGGTTTCCGCTTCCCGCTTTTCCAGCTCCGCCTTTTCCTTGGCGGCATGTGCGTGACGGGCACCGAGTTCTGCGGCGTCACGGGCATTGTTCATAATTGCTTCAGCTTCGCGGACACGGTCTTCGGTCGGCGTACCGACGGATTTCACTGCACGCTTTGGATGATGTACCGAACCGCAGACCGGACACGGACGTCCTTCGATCAGCGTTTCCGCAAGAATGCCTGCCTGTCCGGCAAGATACGCGCCGAGAATGGCATGATATTCCTCGGACACACGGTTGAAACGCGCATTTTCCTGCTTGAGCGCATCCACCATGTTTTCATAGCTTCTCTCGGCCGCACGCCAGCTCTGGTAACGGTCTCTTGCGCGGTTATAGGTCACGATACCGCGGCGTACTTCCCGCAGTTTCTCTTCTTCCTTCTGCAGGGTTCCGTCCGATCCGCGAAGACTTTCCGCTTCGACGATATCATTATGCAGGTTTCCCTGAAGGTGTGTGATTTTTCCGGTCAGTGATTCTGCCTTGGCCTCAAACTCCTCTGCCTCTTTCGTGCTCTGTTCGGCGAGCTGTTCCATACGGTTCAGTTCAAGGAACTTTGACATGGAGCGTTCCGTGTCATCCACCTTCTTGCGCAGAATATTCATCCGCGTCACTTCCACATGCGTGGTCAGTTCTTCCAGGGATGCCTTGGACTTTTCCTTCTGTCCGCTGAGTTCAGGAATCTTTGCGGATGCTTTTTCCAGGTGATCAAAGATCTCAAGCACCTGTTCGCCGCGGGAAATCCGGGAGTTCAGGCGGGCGATGGTCTCGTCCCCTTCTTTTACTTCCCTGTCCTTGCGTTCCAGCAGCATCGTATCTTCATTGATAATGCGCTGTGCGACAAGAATGCTCTGGGAAGGATCTGCAGTTTCACCGAATTCCTTCAGCTCGGCAAGTGCCTTTGCATAGCGGCTCTCTTCCCCGCAGGAAAGCTGTGCCACAGCACGGCCGGTGTCATGACGGCGTTCCTGGATGCGGTGCGTCAGGCGCTGTTCTTCCTTTCGCAGATGTTCTTCGATTTTCTGATACGGTTCGGTCTGGAACAGCTGCCGGAAGATCCGGCTGCGTGATTCGGTATCGGCTGTCAGAAGTTCCTGGAATCTTCCCTGGGCGATCATGACGATCTGCGTAAACTGACGGACATCCAGTCCCATCAGTTCATAGACCGCACGGTTTGTCTCTTCCACACCGCTGATCCGGAATCCGTCCGGACCGGTCAGTTCCGCCTCGGCGGGATGGTGAACAACACGCACGGTCTCATTTTCATTGACCTGTTCATAGTCATAAGCCGGATTGCGGACAATGCGGTATTTTGTGCCGCGGAACTCAAACTCCAGCGCAACATACGTCTGTTCGGTTTCCTTGGCATACTGGCTTCTCAGCATGTCCTGGCTTCTGCCCTGCGTACTGGCTTCGCCATACAGTGCAAACGTGATGGCGTCAAATATTGCAGTCTTACCCGCACCGGTATCACCGGTCACAAGATAAAGACCATGATTTCCGAATTTCGAGAAATCTATCTCGGTCGGCACGGAATAGGATCCAAATGCCGATATGCTCAGTCTGATCGGTCTCATTCCGTACCTCCAAATGTATCTGCGATGAGTTCCGCCATGTACTGTTTCTGTGCATCATTCATCGGTTCCTTGTTTCTAAACTCATAGAAGTCCGCAAACAGCGCATTCGGTTCCTTCAGCTTCAGCTGGCGGATCGCGGTAAGGACACCGTCCCGCACTTCGGTATGAACCTCGGTCGTTCCTTCCAGACGAATCCGTCCGTCCGCATAGGCAACGCCCATGACATACGGATACTTGTCTTTCAGAACACGGATAACATCCGGGATGTCCTTGGTTTCCTTCAGGATGATATTTACGTACATGTCTTTATACGCAGCGATCATCTCCGGATTGAGAAGTTCCCGGAATGTGCCGATGAGGTTCTTCATTTCCCGTTCCGGGGTCAGTTCGATCGTACTGATACGATATGTTCCCTTGTCTTCAAGGTTTACCAGCGTAAAGGAACGCTCCGCGCCGATTTCCGCAGTGGAGTAGATCAGCGGTGCACCGCTGTAGCGGACCGTATCGATTCCGACAGACTGTGCAGTATGAACATGTCCGAGCGCAACATAGTCAAACCCGGCAAGCACGGAGACATCAACGATCTCACTTCCAAGCGAAAGATAATCTTCCGAACCGCCTGCCGGCACGACGGCACCGTCAAAGTACTGATGCGCGATCAGAACATTGCGTTCATTCATATCCAGTTTTGCCTTACTGAGGGCATATGCCACGGCTTCCGTGAAGGTTTCGCATTCCGGTTCCCCTTCTGCCTTATAACGATTGACGACAGACGGCGTAATGTACGGAAGGCACCAAACATGAAGCGGACCGTATTTGTCCAGCATGTCAATGCATTCCATCTTTCCGGTCCAGGTGCCGCATACATGAATGTTCATCTCTTCAAGGAGTGCCGCACCATAATTGATCAGGTCTCCCCGGTCATGGTTTCCGGCAATCATAAAGACATCGATGTCTTCATCCTTCAATGCGCAGAGAAACTCATTCAGAACTTCCATCGCATCCGCTTCCGGCACCTGAGAATCATAAATATCGCCGGCAAGAATAACGGCATCGACCTCTCTCTTTACTGCTTTTTCTACGACCTGCTTAAGAACACTGCGCTGATTTTCAATCATCGAGTAGCTGTTCACCTTCCTGCCAAGGTGCAGGTCTGCCAAATGTGCAAATCTCATGTGCTTATTATAACGCGAATCGAAGCCAACTATCACCAACGCTGCGCAAATGACAACGTTTCGTAATACATGTTTCAGGGGATTCTTATTTCGGATCTTATTACAAAACATACATGCAGCTAAAAAGAGCAGCCGGAACTCAGGCTGCTCAGCTCGGTGATACTGCTGTTCCCCCAGAACTCACTACTGATCCAGACTTTCAGGATCTAACAGGAAGTCAAAGACACTCATTACCAGAACGCCATCCTCGTTATACAGCGGGGCCAATGCATCTTTGGTGATAATGATCTTTTTAAAGCCATCTCCGGTACTGATCAGAGGCCGCTGTTCCTGTTTGGTTTTGTCACCATCCGGCATGGCGAAAGCAGACTGGATATAATAGCGTTTGGAACCTTTATTGCATACAAAATCAATTTCTAACTGTTTTCTGATCTTTTTGCCGTTCTTATCGGTTTCATTAATCACGACAACACCGACATCTACGTTATATCCCCTGACCTTCAATTCATTGAAAATGATATTTTCCATTGCATGTGTTTCTTCGACCTGTCTGAAATTCAGTCTGGCATTTCGAAGCCCGAGATCTGTGAAGTAATACTTTGACGGCGTGCCAATATATTTCTTTCCTTTAATGTCATACCTGATTGCATTGTCAATCAGAAAAGAATCTTCAAGATATTCGATATATCGCTTGATCGTGGCTTTATTGATTTTTTTATTCTTCACGCTCTTAAAGGTTGCAGAGAGCTTGTTCGGATTGGTCAGGGAGCCGATGGAAGAGGACAGGATATTAATCAGTTCCTCGAGTTCTGCCTTGTTTCTGATATTATTTCTGCCTGTAATATCGGAAATATATGTCTCCTCAAACAGGGACTTCAGAAAATCAGCCTTCTGATCCGGCGACTGGAACCCCAGCACCAGCGGCAGACCGCCGTAAAGTACATAATCACGCCATCCATCCGTCTTCTCTCCATCGTATACAGACATAAACTCAGCAAATGTCAGTGGGTACATATGTACTTCATCGCCCCGGCCGCGGAACTCTGTAATGATATCCTTTGAAAGAAACTTTGCATTGCTGCCGGTCACATAGACATCGACATTCTTTCTTCTTGCAAGACTGTTCAGTATCGATTCGAAATCACTGAGAAGCTGTACTTCATCCAGTAATACATAGTACTGATTCTGATCAGTAAATTGTTCTGTAATAAAAGAAAAGAATACCTCCGGATCCTGATACTTTTTGTTTTCAAACACATCAAAGGCCATTTCAATGATGTGGTCATCCGGAACTCCTTCGTTCCGCAGATACTCTCTGAACAGTTCAAAAAGCAGATAGGATTTTCCGCATCTGCGTATACCGGTAATGACCTTGATCAGCCCATTATGACGCTTGGAGATCAGTTTATTCAGGTAAATATCTCTGCGAATTTGCATTCTGTCACCTCTATTTATGATACAAAAATGCGGATTCCGCATTTTTGTTCACTAGCATCATAATCCGTTCAGACCAGATTATCAATGTTCTGCGAAACATTTTTGCGGATTCCGCATTTTTGTTCAATTCACAGAGATTTTGTTTAACAATGCCAACTCGTTTCTGTCATGTTCAGCCTCACTCCGATCAGCCCGGATTTTCCGCAGCTGCAGCGTCAGGCGAAGTTGATTGTTGTTCAGGAACCGGTTCTGTCGGTTCCGGAACAGGTGTCGGCTGGCATGCGCCTGTTCCTGTCGGCATCAGCGTCTCCGGACATGTACAGTTTGTTCCATCCCAGTTTCCTCCGGAATTAATACACGGAGCTGAAAGATCCGGGGTTGGTTCAGGGGTTGCCGGTGTCGGTTCAGCCGTTGCTGGAGTTGGCACAGGCGTTGCCGGTGTCTGTGCAGGTGCTTCTGTTGCCGGAGCTGTTGTCGCAGTCGGAGTCGGCGAAGGTGTTGCGGTTTCCTCCGGTTCCTCGGATGGAGTCGCTGTTGGCGTCGGAGTGATATCCGGTACCGCTTCGGTTTCCGCAGTGAGCGGGTCTTCCTTGTATTCGGAGTTGGTCAGCGGGTCGGTCTTGATCAGTCCGTCCGGTACACCGATGATATTCGGAATCGCCGCAAGCGGCTTCGGACGA
>JAFOLE010000148.1 GCA_017419465.1 Solobacterium sp.
AGGAAACCGAGGCACGGCAGAAGGTTCTTGACGACGACAGTTCCGCTGCGCCGGAGCGGATCCATCCGCGGATTAAAAAACTTGTCGAACTGCAGAAGCTCGAACAGGCCATAAAGATCAAGCAGGAGGCAATTGACCGCAACCGGATCACCGAAGAGGAAAAGGGCATCCTGAACGCCAATACCGGGGAGCTTCCGGAAGCCGGTGAAGCAGACCGGATTAAGGAACGGTACCGTTCGCTTCTGAAGGAACAGCAGGAAAAGCAGGGAGTTGCGTCTTCCATCACAGAGGAACAGAAAAAGGCCGACGATCTGAATAAGACCCTGAAGGAACTGGAAGGAACGGAACTGGTGCTGGAACACGCGCCGGTTGAAGAACCCGCAAAGGGAATGAGCACCGTCTTTATGATTCTTGGTGCGCTTCTGATCATCGGCGGCGGAGTCGCTGCGGCGATGGTGAATCCGCTGTTTGCGGCACTTGCGGTTCTCGGCCTGATTCTTCTGGTGATCGGCTTCTCGGGCAGCCGGAAGTACCGTCAGCTGTATCAGGACTATCAGGCATATATCACGGAAAAGAACCAGAAGGAAGCAGAGGCAGACCGGAAGAAAGCAGATCTCAGAACGCAGATCAGCGATGTGGAAGCCGGCATCCGGAAACTGACGGAAGAACTCGAAAGCAACAGCACCCAGATGAAGGACAATCAGAAGGAGATTGTCGGCTGGGTGAAGAAATACGGAAGAAATGAGAAACAGGTCACGGAAGAGGTCATCTCGCGGATCGGCATCAATTCCGACCGTCTGCGCAACCTGCGCGCAAAGTCCAAGGAGATCGCGGATACCAAAAAATTCATCGATGATGAAACTGCATATATCCGTCAGATTCTGAGAAATCTGAAAGAAGAATATCCCGAAACAGACGGCATGAATGTTGATCAGGCAGCGGAAGCGCTGCGGAAACGCGAAACCGCGTATCAGCTGGAAGCCGAAAAGCTCTCCGCTGCGCATGAAGCGGAAGCCCGGTTCCTCGAGGAATCCGGATGTACCGAAGATCAGCTGCTTGGCAGAACACCGACCGAACCGAGTGAAGTGCGTCAGAAACTTGCTTCCCTCAGCGCGGATTTTGAAGCGGTGGATGAAGAACGCAGCGCGCTGGACAGCGAATATGAGGGTCTTGAAGGACTGTCATATGAAACCGCGATTGAAAAGCTGCGCACCCGCGCACAGGCATATCAGGTTACGGAAGGACAGCTTCGTGCTGCCCGTCAGAATGAAGTCCGTTATCTGATGGAAGCCGGCGTGACACGTGACAGCCTTGCAATGCAGGATTCCGAGAAGCTTGTATCACTGAAGAAAGCCGGCAGAGAGCTCGATGAAAAGTTCAATGAGATCGTAACCCGGATCCGTAAGGTGCTTGCGCCGATCGGCATTGAGGTCAACCGTGACAATGTGGTGGATTCCCTGCAGAAGGCGGAAGTCTCTGAGAATGAATACAATCAGTATTCACGCATGCGCAGAGAACAGACGGAACGCGAGACAAAGCGGCTTGCCCAGATTGCGTCGTTTGAAGAAATTCTGTCTGAGCAGATTCGTGATCTGAAGGGAAACTATGCGGATGAAGAACTTCCGAAGCGGATTTCCCTTGTCCGCA
>JAFOLE010000149.1 GCA_017419465.1 Solobacterium sp.
GATATCAAGGTGATGCAGATTATCTGCGGCTTTCAATCTCGGCCAGCATCGCATCCAGGAATCCGTCGAGCGGCATCTTTACCGCATCCTTGGATCCATAACGGCGGACGGTAACACTGTTTTCGTTCATCTCACCTTCGCCGACAACGACTTCAACCGGAATCTTGGAAGTCTGTGCTTCACGGACACGATAACCGAGTTTTTCATTACGGTCATCAATGGAGACACGCATGCCGATCTTCTTCATTGCATGGAGAACCTTTTCGGCATACTCGTGATGTGCTTCAGGGGAAACCGGAATAATGACTGCCTGCTTTGCAGCAAGCCAGAGCGGAAGAACGCCCTTGGTCTCTTCGAGAAGGAACGCGACGAAGCGATCGAGGCTTCCGAGAATCGCACGGTGAATGACAACCGGGCGGACTTTTGCGCCGGTATTGTCTACGTATTCAAGTTCGAAACGTTCCGGCAGCTGATAGTCGAGCTGAATGGTGGACAGCGTGACATCATGTCCGAGCGCCGAGCGAACCTGGACGTCGATCTTAGGTCCGTAGAATGCAGCTTCACCGATTGCTTCATAGAACGGAACATCCATTTCCTTCAGGATTTCACGGAGCTGTGCTTCACTGGTGCTCCAGAGTTCATCGTTTCCGAAGTATTTCTCTGCGTTCTCGGGATCACGGAGTGACAGACGGAAACTGTAGTTTTCGAATCCGAAGTCCTTGTATACATCAAGAATCAGTTTTGTAACGTTCTTGATTTCCGAAGCGATCTGATCCGGACGGCAGAAAATATGAGAGTCATTCTGAACGAATGCACGGCTGCGTTCAATACCGGTCAGTGCACCGCTTGCCTCAAAACGGAAGTCATCCGCAATTTCCGCAATACGGACAGGCAGATCACGGTAACTGTGAAGTGTGCTGCGGTACATAATCATATGTTCCGGGCAGTTCATCGGACGAAGGCAGAATTCTTCGCCGTCACGTTCCATGATCGGGAACATGTCATCCTTGTAATGTGCAAGATGGCCGGAGATCTTATAAAGCTTTGTATTAACGACAACCGGAGTCTTTACATGCACGTAGCCCTGTGCGAGTTCCTTATCCATGATGTAGTCGGAAAGGATACGGCGGACCGTAAATCCATTCGGCAGCCACATCGGGAGTCCTGCGCCAATCGTTTCGGAGAACATGAAGATGGAAAGATCTTTTCCGAGTTTCCGGTGATCACGCATCTTGGCATCCTCAAGATCCTGAAGATGTGCTTCCAGCTCTTCCGGTGTCGGAAGACATACTCCGTAGATACGCTGCAGAACCTTGTTGTGCTCATCGCCCTTCCAGTATGCGCCGCTGTGCTTCAGAAGCTTGAAGTTCTTGAGCAGCTTTGTGTTGTCCACATGCGGACCGCGGCAGAGATCCGTAAAGTCTCCCTGTGTATACATGGAAATATTGGTGCCCGGTTCCATACGTTCAATGAGATCAACTTTGTAGGGATCATCCTTGAACTGTTCGAGCGCTTCCTCACGGGAAATCTCATGACGTACAATACGCTTTGCGTCCTTCGCGCACTTCTTCATTTCCTTCTCGATCTTTGCAAGATCTTCATCACGGATGACATCATCACCAAGGTCAATGTCGTAATAGAACCCTTCTTCCACGACCGGTCCTACCCAGAACTTCGCCTGCGGATAAAGATGTTTCACAGCCTGTGCCATCAGATGCGCACAGCTGTGGTTCAGAGTGTTAAGCTGTTCGTTTTCCTTAAAGTTGATCATATTCCTCTCCTGTGAAAATAAAAACGTCCCATAACGAAGGACGCTGGTCTGCGCGGTACCACCTTGTTTCCCATGTCAGGCATGAGCACTTATCTTTCCTTTAACGCAGGAGTTACGGCTGCCCATTACGGCGCTGCTTCCAGGCGGTAACCAGTGTTCTGTGCGATGACCTCTCACCAGCCGGTCATCTCTCTGATTCCATCACACAGGTCATGTCCTGTTCAACACATTTCTTTTTTTATATCGCAGTTAATACACAAAGTCAAATTGCGAAACAAATCAGCTGTTCTGAATCAGACGGTTACGCTGTTTCGAAGCACGTTTCTGCCACCCTCCCTGAAGATAATATCCAATAAAGAGAAGACTGGTAAGGATCCAGGAAACCGGATAGCAGAGAAGCGTATCAAAGACCGTCTTCCCCGGAAATCCGACGATCCATACAATTCGAAGCAGCCCGATGCCAAGTGCCGTAATAATCATCGGAACAAGCGAATCGCCGCAGGAACGGATACTGCTGGACAGAATCTCAACGCCGACAAAAGTCCCCCAGAACGGCGCAATAAAGCGCATCAGAGATACCCCGATGTCGATAACAGAAGCATCCGCGGTAAACAGACGATAGATCGGTCGTGCAAACAGAAGACAGAACGTACTGATCAGTGTGCTGCCGATCAGATAGATTCCGAAGGATTGACGAATACCCTTATGCACGCGGTCTACTCTGCCTGCGCCGTAATTCTGGCCGCAGAATGTCATGACAGAAGTGCCGAGCGCACCGGAATAGTTCCAGAACATTGCGTCGATCTTGCCGAAGGCGGTGTACGCCGCAACGGTATCGGTGCCGTAGCCATTGACAGAAGCCTGAATAAACAGATTGGCAACGGAATACAGCATGGACTGTATGCCGGTAGGAAGTCCGATGATCAGAATCTGTTTCAGTACGGAAAAATCCAGGTGCATGTCCCGGAAGGAAAACTGATAACAGTCATGCGACATTTTAAGTGTACGCAGTATCAGGAAACAGCTGACGCTCTGTGCAATGATCGTGGCGGCCGCGGCGCCTTCCACTCCCATATGAACAACCGCAACAAGGATGATATCAAGAACAATATTGATCACACAGGACACAATCAGAAA
>JAFOLE010000150.1 GCA_017419465.1 Solobacterium sp.
ATCGCATCCGCGCCGGCTTCCACTGCCTTCAGGGCACCTTTGACCGTCATGATTCCCTTTACGATCATCGGAAGTCCCATATATTCTTTTAATTCCTTTAAATCATTCACGGACTTCGTGCCGCCCTTGCCGCCCATCAGGCTGTTGAGATGCGGCAGTCCCGCACTGTCAACCACGATGCTCATGGCAACGGGAGGCAGCTGGCCGTTATACATATCCATCAGCTGTTTGATGTTTTCCACCGAATCCGGGTTATAGACCGGGATGCCGGTGTTGCCATACTTTGCGGAAGAGGCAATCGCCTTCTCAAAGATGTCATCCGTGCGCCCGTTGCCGTAGGCATGCAGGATGCCTCTTGTCTCACATGCGGCCATGCACTGATCGTTGAAATCCGCGACATTGCTTTCAGGGGTGAACTGCATCTTGATGGAGCCGATCGGTGCGGTAAGCAGCGGAAAAGCCAGGGTTCTTCCGAACAGTTCAATACTGGTATCCATCGGCTTCTGTTCAACGATGGTATCCATGTTCAGTTTTATTTTCCGCCATGCATTGTAGTTGTCGTTGGCGCCAAGTCCCGGGGCTTTCGAGCCCGGACCGGGCATCGTATTTCCGCATGCAATTCCATTGCATACCGGGCATACCTTGCAGTTGGGGCCGATATTTTTTCTTGCCTGTTCAAGCACGTCTCTGTATTCCATAACATTCACTCCGTCTGTCTTCTTTTCATTAATAATAATGGCATGTGTGTGTCCCGTCATCCGTATGATTCGTATATTTAACGTATAATGATCCTGTATGTGCAGTTATCTGCACAAAGACACGGGAGGTAGAACATGCGGACACGGATGCGCAGTCTCTTGAAATGGATGATGGCCCTGGTGATGATAATCACCCTTGCGGCCTGCGGAAAACTGCCGGACAACATCATTCCGGGCGGTAATGAAAAACCGGAAGAAGAGGTACTGACCGTACCGGATTTCACCGGTCTTACCCGCGAGGATGCGGAAGCCTGGATCGACCAGCACAAGATCGATCCGGAGACCGTGTTTTACAAGTATGAATACAACGAGACCGTTGCGGCGGAGAAGATCTTCGACCAGTCGGTACCGCATGGCGAGCCGATTCCCGAAGAAGGTCTTACTCTGACCATCTCCAACGGTGTGGACCCGAACGTCCTGATTGAATTCCCGGATTTTACCGACATGTCGCCGGAAGAAATCCAGCAGTGGTTCATCGATGAACATTTTGAACACGTCAGTGTCGAATATGTTTATCAGAAGGATCAGCCGGTCGGTAAATTTATCGGCACAAATATGGAAAACAACCAGGCCTACCGCAATCAGCCGGTTGTCATCCGGATCTCCGGTGACCCGAAACAGGCAGGCGTGGCAGTTACCGTACCGAACATGAGCGGCTGGGCAAAAGGCCAGGCGGAAGAATGGGCAAATATGAATCAGATCACGATCGACTATGCATGGCAGCACAGCGCCAGTGTAGCTGCGGGCTATGTCATCACCTTTGCGCCGAACGCGGAAAGTGAGATCGTCAAAGGCGACCACATTCAGGTTGTCCTCTCTTCCGGCAATGAAATCGAAGCCATCAGCCTGACAAACAAAACCCGTGACCAGATTGAGGCATGGGGCCAGGAAAACGGCATCCAGATTTCCTGGATCCAGTGCTGGAATGCCGCAAGAAGCGGTACGGTGTACTGGAATGAGCCGAACAGCGGAACCATGAAGATGGGTGATATCATGCGCTGCTATATCTCCGTCGGTCCGATTCCTGTCAAGGATTACACCGGCCTGCAGTACCAGGGCAACTTCATGGGATGGCTCAACTCCATCAACTCGCAGTACAATTCCACCGCCAACCTGAAGGTTGCGGTAACCGAACAGTATGTCAACGATCAGGAGAGCGGCATCATCCTGTCGCAGGATCCGTCCTCCGGTTATATCAACCCATCCGGAACGATCAGCCTCCTCGTCACAAAGAAGGTGTCTCCGGAACCGACACCGAAACCGAGCCAGGATATCACCATTCCGAACATGGCCGGCTTCAGTGAGTTTGACTTCACGCATGCCCTGCATGCATATGGCGTTACGGAAGGAACCCGCTCCACGCAGTACAGTTCCTACTACAAGAAGGACTATGTCATCTATAACGCAACCGGAACGTTCAAACCGGGCGCCGCAATCGACTATGTCGTAAGTCTCGGCGAGTTCGATTTCAACGGAACCGAATGGATGGATCACAAGTACTATGAGCTTGAGGAATACATCAATTCGGCGAACCGCAGAGGCGCTTCCGTTGTCCTCTATCCGTCCTACATCGATACCGGAAATTACGCCGATGACGGCAAGATCGTCCGTGTCGAAGGACCGCTCGATGACAACTCCATTCATGTCCGGGTGCTCCGTTATTCCGGTCTCCTCGGAAATACACAGGGCAATTAATCACACATGAAAACCAGTTGAGTAATCAGCTGGTTTTTTGTTATGCATGGTGTCTGTTTTTCCTTATGCAGGTGACCCGCATTCCGGACAGTATTTCAGATTATGGAGCGGTGCGCCGCAGGTTTTGCAGAAGGTTCTGCCTGTGACGGGTGCGCTGACTTCCGTGATCTGCTTATCCTTCGGACGGTATACGGTATAGCCAAGTGTGCGTGTCACACTTTCCTGCGGCTTCAGTTCAAATTCCCAGCGCACTTCGCCGGTTTCTTCGTCTGCCTTTGCGCCGGAAAGATTGCCCGGCTCAACGATGATCGCCTTGTCGGAAGATACCGGAATCTGATCGATGATCGTCATCTGGCATGCTTTCGGTTTCATGGAGACCGCCTGAATCTCATATTCGTATTCGGTCTTCAGCTGTCCTTTCAACAGAACATTCGAGGTATATTTCTTTGTTTCCACACGTTTGATGCGGACCGTTTCATCTCTTCCGAGTGAAAGGTCAAACGTCTCTTTTCCAAGATCCGGACGAATCGTGGTCTCTCCGGTATAGGTGCCTTTGAGATACAGGGATGCCGTGCAGTCCAGCAGGTCCTGAACGTCTTCGGACTTCACTTCCGCCGCAAGATACGCACTGTCCGACATGCCGGGCAGGGTGACCGCATGGTACCGGCAGGAAAGTTCCCGTACATTGAGATCGGCATGTTCGTCGGAATGCCCGGACAGAATGGTGCGGGTTCCTTTCAGGACATATTCCCGCATCGTTTCATGAACTTCGGCGTCTGCGGTTTCTTCCTGCACTTCCGCCACCGCCATCATGGCGGTATCTTCCATCGCCATGTTTCCGGCACCCTTTGCCATCGCACTCATCATCATCGGACCGCGTGCTTTGAACAGTGTCTTCGGCGGCTCCGCAAACTGAAGCCGGATCGGCCGGAATTCCGGAATGGCGGCGGTAACGCCCGGGGTTCCGGTAAACAGCGACAGATTTAAATCCTTCCAGTCCATTCCGGTCGTCTGACGGATATTTGCCCGCAGCCGAACAGTCAGGGGCTGATCTTCCTCCTCCGCACGGATCTCATAGGAGGGATCCCAGGAAGCGCGCGGGTCATAGTATTCCAGTTCCACCGGACAGACACAGGCTTCCGCACATTCAATGTCCGCTTCCGCATACGGGCGGGCATTTTCCTGTTCAAGTTTCCGCCGCTCTTCCAGCAGCTTCTCCTTCTCTTGTTCAAGTTCCTGTTTTTCACAGAAAATCTTTTCAAGCCGGGACGGAATCGCATCTGCGTACTCCTCCAGCATCTTCAGGTCAAACCGCTCACTGCCGGAGAACACCGTGTTCTCCTTCCAGAGTTTTTCCTGCAGGGCGCATGCCTCCAGCATTGCGGCATTGCGCGCAATCTTCCGGTCGATTTCCGCAAACCGTGCCTTTTCCTCTTCTTCATCCGGCCAGCTGACCTGCACATTGGAGCCATGGACCGCCTCGCCAAGCAGAAGCCGCACCGATGACGCATCTGCGCCGGCCGAAAGCCCTTCGATCTTTACATGGGACACGCCTGCGGGCAGTTCTGCGGTCCCTTTTGTTTTTACCGTGCATCCTCTGCGGAACACGGAAACCGCATAGGGAACTGTACTGATATTCATGATTTTTTCTCCTTCCGGACGATGTTCCGTACCGGTGACAAGTAGTTCTCTGTTTTCATTGTATCGTTTTTTCCCTGTCAAATCTGCCCGGGCTTCGGTCTGAAATGACACAACCGTACCTTATCTGTGCGCATTTTATGCGGTTTTCTGAAAACATTTCATTGACAAGCCGTTTTCACCCCCGTATTATATATAAGCGATTGTTCAATAAATGACGGGAGGTGGCATG
>JAFOLE010000151.1 GCA_017419465.1 Solobacterium sp.
ACCGATTCCTTCAGATTGTGCGGCGGCATGTTTGTCGCATAACCTGCCGCAATACCGGTCGCACCGTTTACCAGCATGACCGGAAACGGAACCGGAAGAACGGTCGGTTCATTTTCCGTATCGTCAAAGTTCGGAGCCATCTCGACGGTATCCTTGTCGAGATCGTCCTCCATGACCTGGGTTACCTTGGCAAGACGCACTTCGGTGTATCGCATCGCCGCAGCCGGGTCATCATCGATGGAACCGTTGTTTCCGTGCATGTCGATCAGCGGAAGACGGACCTTCCAGTCCTGTGACATACGGACCATCGCATCATAGACGGAAGAATCACCGTGCGGATGGTAGTTACCGATGACAAGACCGACGGTCTTGGCGGATTTGCGGTATGCATGGTCCCAGGTATTGCCGTCATGATACATCGCGTAAAGAATACGGCGCTGTACCGGCTTCAGACCGTCTCTTGCGTCCGGGAGCGCACGCTCCTGAATGACATATTTTGCATAGCGGCCGAAGCGGTCGCCCATGATATCTTCCAGCAGAGACGGAATATACGTCGTGCGGTCTTCAAACTCTTTTTTCTTCGCCATAGATTACGCCTCCTCCACTTTAAAGGAATCTTCCAGTGTAAAGGAGATGTTGTCTTCGATCCAGCGCTTGCGCGGTTCTGCCTTTTCTCCCATCAGTACGGAGACACGCTTCTCCGCAAGCACGCCGTCATTGATTCCGACACGGATCAGAGAACGGCTGGAGGGATCCATGGTGGTTTCCCAGAGCTGGGTCGCATTCATCTCACCAAGTCCCTTGTATCGCTGAATCTCCACCTTGCCGAGCTTCTTGCGGAGCTCTTCCAGTTCATCATCGGTATAGCAGTACTGACTGTTCTTTCCCTTGGTGACCTTATACAGCGGCGGCAGTGCGATATACACCATGCCATGCTCGATCAGCGGACGCATATAGCGGTAGAAGAACGTCAGAAGCAGGATCTGAATATGGGAACCGTCATCGTCAGCATCGGTCATGATAATGATCTTGTTGTAGTTGGAGGATTCCCAGTCAAAGCCCGGGCCAACCCCTGCATCGATCGCATGGATGAGCGTGTTGAGCTCCAGGTTCTTTTCGATATCGGACATGGTGCACTTTTCGGTATTGAGCACCTTTCCGCGCAGCGGCAGGATCGCCTGGAAATGGGAGTCTCTGCCCTGTTTTGCGGAGCCGCCGGCGGAGTCACCCTCGACCAGAAACAGTTCCTTGATCTTGGAATCACGGGAGTTTGCGGGCGCAAGCTTTCCGGAAAGCAGCTTTTCACTCTTCGAAGACTTCTTTCCCTTGCGTGCTTCTTCCCGTGCCTTGCGGGCTGCTTCACGGGCGATATACGCCTTCATCATCTTGCGGACGAGAGAGTCGGAAAGTTCCCGGTTTTCCTCGAGCCAGAAATTCAGTTTTTCCGTCACGATGGAATCGACCGCCGGCTTGGCCTGCGGCGTACCGAGTTTTCCCTTTGTCTGTCCTTCAAACTGGAGGAGTTCTTCCGGAATCTCAACCGTGATGATGCTGGTAAGGCCCTCACGCACATCGGCACCTTCGAGATTCTTATCTTTTTCTTTTAACAGACCGTACTTTCTCGCATAGTCATTGACTGCCTTGGTAAAGGCCGTCTTATAGCCGACTTCATGGCTTCCGCCGTCGCGGGTACGGACGAGGTTGGCAAAACTGTAGGTGTTTTCGGAATAGTCATCCGTGTACTGGAAGGCACACTGTACCTTGATGCCGTTGGCCTCGCCTTCAAACTTGACCGGCTTCATGAGCACGGTCCGATCTTCATGAAGATATTCCAGGAAGGAAATCAGACCGTCTTCATAACAGAAGGTCTCGGTCTGCGGTTTCTTTCCCCGGGCATCCTTTACCACGATGGAAATACCGGAAAGCAGGAATGCCTCTTCCCTTGCCCGCTCACATACCACATCAAACTTGAAGTCCGTGGTAGAGAAAATCTTCGGATCCGGTTTGAAGGTGATCTTCGAACCGGAGCGGTTTGTATTGCCGAGTGTTTCGAGCTTGCCGACTTTCTTGTCGCCATGGTCAAACTTCATGCGGACAAGCTTGCCGTCATGGGCAACTTCTGCCACAAGCCACTCAGAAAGAGCGTTGACAACGGATGCGCCGACGCCGTGAAGACCGCCCGCGGTCTTATAACCGCCTTCACTGGTGAATTTGCCGCCGGCGTGAAGCACGGTAAAAATAACCTCCAGCGTATTCTTTCCGCTGGCATGTTTTCCGATCGGCATACCGCGGCCTTCATCTTCGACCGTACAGGAGCCATCCTCATTGAGCGTGATCGAAATCTTCTTACCGAATCCGTTCAGCGCTTCGTCCACGGCATTATCAACGATCTCCCAGATCAGATGGTGAAGACCGTGGGAATCCGTGGAACCGATATACATGCCCGGACGCTTCCGTACCGGGTCAAGTCCCTTTAAAATCTGTATACTGTCATCTTCGTATGCACGCTTTGTCGTCATTCATTACCTCTTTAACTAAGTGCTTATTATATCAGATATTATTGCCGTGCCCATCCGCCGGATCAAACTGGTAATGGTAAAGACGGCTGAAAATGTCGTCACGGGCAAGCAGTTCCTCTTTAGTGCCGCGTTCTGCGATGCCGTCCGGTGTCACAACGGCAATCTGAGAGACATTCCGCATTGTGCTGAGGCGATGCGCCACCACAATGACCGTACGACCCTTGGCAAGTTCATCCAGACTCTCCTGAATCGACATTTCCGTCGCATTGTCCAGGGCGGAAGTTGCCTCATCCAGAATGAGGATGCGCGGGTTTTTCAGGAATACGCGGGCAATCGAGATCCGCTGGCGCTGTCCGCCGGACAGATGGACGCCGCGTTCTCCGACATTGGTGTCATACCCTTCCGGCATGGCAAGGATATCCTCATGGATCCGTGCCATCTTTGCGGCTTCGATGATTTCCGCATCGGTTGCGTCCGGACGCCCATAGGCAATATTCTCCCGCACCGTTCCGTGAAACAGGAATACATCCTGGGCTACGATGCCGATATTGCGGCGCAGCGAAGAACGGGTCATATGACGGATATCAATGCCGTCGATGCGGATCGCACCGCTGTCGATTTCATAAAACCGCGGAATCAGGTTACAGATCGTGGTCTTTCCACCGCCGCTCTGTCCGACAAGACCGAGGGTTTCCTGTTCGGGAACCTTCAGGTTCAGATGACTGATGACAAGCGGTCCGTCTGTCTCATGGTTGCGGTAATGGAATGAGACATCATCAAATTCGATTTCCCCTTTCAGTTCCCCGGCATCGACCGCATCCGGCGCATCTGCCTCAAGGGGAAGATCCATGATTTCCTCAAACCGGCGTACGCCGCTCATACCCTCGATGATCTGTTCATAGGTTTCCACCAGTTTCTTGATCGGAGTCAGAAACATGGAGATATACAGGAGATATGCCACAAAATCACCGCTGCTGATCTCCCCGTGGAAGAACATCCGTCCGCCGAAGATCACAACGACGACATACATCAGATCGGTAAACAGCGTCATTCCGCCGCCGAACAG
>JAFOLE010000152.1 GCA_017419465.1 Solobacterium sp.
GATACAGCGCTCAATCGCATTTTCTGCGTTGTATACCGGGACAATAATACTTACCTTCGGCATAAACTACTGTTCCTTCCTTTCCTTCAGAAGCACAAATTTCTCCAGCGGGAACACAATCGCAAACTGGACCAGTCCCGCAAGCAGCGCCGCAAGCGTCGGCGCAATTCCGGCATACTGCGGCGCATGCATGGTGATCAGATGCACGACCTTTCCCTGAAGCCATGTGGAAAAGCATACAAGAACGGCGATGACCGCAAAGAAGATGATCACATTACGTTTCGGAGAATCACTGTGAAACGTCGTCTTCCGGTTCTGAAAGTAGCCGTAAATATTCGCAATGACATTCGACAGAAAAAACGGCAGCACATATCCCCAGTTGCTGTTGCCCACGCCGACGGACTGTTCGGAAAAGATATCCCTGAGAATTCCGGGAAGCGGTGTCTTCCATCCCTTCATCAGTACAAAAAACACATTGACAAGCACAAGCTGAAGAATTGTTACGCCTGCCGATACAAGATTAAACTTCAGGAACTGGATCAGTCCTTTGTTTTTGAATGTCAGTTTCTTCATGGTTCCTATTCTAGCGCGAAAACCGATGCGCCCTTCGGAAAAAAGTAGTAATATAGAAACGCACGGAGGCTTAGCTCAGCTGGGAGAGCGCACCCTTCACAGGGGTGATGTCGCAGGTTCGAGTCCTGTAGCCTCCACTTAAAACACCGGTCTGTGAGAACACAAGCCGGTGTTTTTTTGCTATTCAGTCTGCGTTTGCGACAAGAATCTGATCCAGCGGTACATCCCATGGATCCGTGTTAATGAAATCAACACACTGTTCCGGATAGGCAATGCCCACCTTATACATACCGGACGTAAGCACGGAGTCATAATACCCCCTGCCGTATCCGGTGCGCTGATTCCTGCGGTCGAAGGATGACAGCGGCACAAACATCAGATCGATTTCTGAACAGGCCGCCGCATGTTCCTTCGCAGGTTCCATAACGCCGAATGTTCCCGGATGAAGATCCTGCATGGATGTGATCTGATGAAATGTCAGGGTATTCCCTTCCACAAGCGGAACCGCCACAGGTTTGTGCTGTTCGAAGCACCAGGAAAGAAACGCAAGCGTATCTGCTTCATCCTTCATCGACACATAACATCCGATCAGTCTGCGGTCTTCCGCAAGCTGTTTCATCTGACGCAGAAGATCCTCATTGTACTGCATTCTGCGGTCTGCAGGAATGCCTGCACGGGCAGACAGACCGATACTGCGCGCAGTCTTCTTGTCCATCAGCCGATGGATCCGCTCATATCAATCTTGAGCAGCTGGTTCAGTTCTACCGCGTATTCCATCGGAAGCTCACGGGTAAACGGCTCGAGGAAGCCCATGACGATCATTTCCGTTGCCTGTTCTTCACTCAGTCCGCGGCTCATCAGATAGAAGAGTTCCTCTTCGGAAATCTTGGAAACCTTCGCTTCATGTTCAATCACAGAAGTGTTGTTTTCATTGATATTCAGCGGAATGGTATCGGACTTGGACCGGTCATCAAGGATCAGCGTATCGCATTCAATCTTGGCACGGGACCAGTCTGCCTTCGGTGTGAAGCGGATCCAGTCACGGAAGTTGGTTACACCGCCGTTGCGGGAAATCGACTTCGAAATAATGGAACTGCTGGTATGCGGTGCCAGATGAATCATCTTAGCGCCGGTATCCTGGAACTGGTTCTGCGAACCGACCGCAATCGAGATGCACATGCCGTGGGCATATTCTCCCGCAAGGATACAGGCCGGATACTTCATGGAAATACGGGAACCGATGTTTCCGTCGATCCACTCCATGGTTCCTCCTGCCTCTACGCGGGCACGCTTTGTGACAAGGTTGAGAATGTTTGAACTCCAGTTCTGAACACTGGAATACCGGCATTTTGCATTCTTGCCGACAAATACCTCGACAACTGCCGCATGCATGGAATCCTTGGAATACTGCGGTGCGGTGCAGCCTTCGACATAGGAACACTCCGCCCCATCATCCACGATGATGATGGATCGCTCAAACTGTCCCATCGATTCTGAGTTGATCCGGAAATAAGACTGCAGCGGCTTTTCCAGTTTTACGCCGGGCGGCACATAGATAAAACTTCCGCCGGACCATACGGCAGAGTTGAGTGCCGCAAGCTTGTTGTCAGAAGCCGGTACGATTGTCGCAAAGTACTTCCGGAAGATTTCCGGATACTCCCGAAGTCCGCTGTCGATATCCAGGAAGATAACGCCTTTGGACTGCACTTCTTCCAGCATGTTGTGATAGACCGCTTCGGACTCGTACTGCGTCGTTACACCTGCGAGATATTTCCGTTCCGCTTCAGGAATACCGAGTTTCTCAAAGGTATTCTTGACCTCTTCCGGCACATCGTCCCAGCTGCGTTCCGCTTCTTCGCTGACGCGCTTGTAATAGGTAAAATCCTGGAAATCGATTTCGGAAAGATCCGGTCCCCATTCAGGCATCGGCATCTCCTCAAACTGATGATAGGATTTCACGCGGAATTCCGTCATCCATTCCGGTTCCTGTTTGATCTTGCTGATGGTACGGACAACTTCTTCATTGATACCCTTTCCGGTGTCAAAAATACTGATGTCCTTATCAGAGAAACCGTATTTGTATTCATCCTGGGCGGCAAGAATTTCCCGGTTGTTGGATTCACTCATTGTTCGCCCTCACTTTCCGCAATCATCTGTTTCATTGCATTCCATCCGATGGTGGCACACTTGATCCGGTTTGCCTGACGGTACACATTTTTCATCGCAACCGCCTCTTCGAGCTTCGCGGCGTCATATTCTTTCCCGTCCACCATATTCATATATTCATTGATCAGATCGGAAGCTTCTTTGACGGTCTTGCCTTTCAGAAGATCCGACATGATCGATGTGCTGGCAGTAGAGATGGTGCATGCGACACCGTCAAACCGGATGTCTTTGATCACACCGTCTTCAATGTCCGCCTGCACGGTAATGTCATCGATACAGCTTTCGCTGGACATATGTGCCCTGCGGTAACGCATATCATCCACAAGGCTGTGATTGTGCGGATATTTATAATGATCCATGATCAGTTCACGGAGAACCATCGGATCATCCAGCAGGTTTTCATACTCACTCATATGTCTGTCATCTCCTCAGAAGAAAATACCGACCGCATTTTCGAGAGAAATCTCGGAACATGCCTGTACACAGCGGTCCACTTCTTCTCTTGTGTTGTAAAAATAAAGCGATGCACGGATCGTACTGTCCGTACCGATAATCTCATGCAGGATCTTGGCGCAGTGATTGCCGGAACGAACGGCAATATTCTTCGCCGCAAGATAGCCTGCCGCATCCTGAGAGAACACTTCCTTATCATTGAATGCCAGCGGACCGTACTCGTTGTCCGGATTGTAGATCACGATGTTTTCAAGCGCAGAGAGTTTCTCAAGGAAGTATGCACGTAATTCCTTTTCATACGCATGAATCTCATCCAGACCGATCTGCATCAGATAGTCACATGCGGCCGCAGCGCCGATCACGCCTTCAATATTCGGGGTTCCCGCCTCGAATTTTGTCGGCGCATGTTTCAGCTCATACGTGCAGCTTTTCTGAAACCGCGCATTCATATCGCCGCCCATGAAGACCGGCTCCATGCGCTCCAGAAGATCATACTTTCCGTACAGGATTCCCACCCCGTCCGGACCGCACATCTTATGCGCGGAGAACGCAAGGAAATCAATATCGAGATCCTGTACGTCGATCTTCATATGCGGGACTGCCTGGGCGCCGTCCGCAATAAACAGTGCGCCGTGCTTATGGGCCATGGCCGCAAGTTCTTTCACCGGAAGAATGCTTCCGAGCACATTTGTCACAAGCGCAGCCGCAACCGCTTTGACCTCCGGGGTAAAGCAGGCCTCGGCAGCTTTGAGATCAAGGTTTGCCTGGGCGTCCATCGGAAGATAGCGCACTTCAATTCCATAATCTTCCTTCAGACGGAACCATGGCAGAAGATTGCTGGCATGTTCCGCCTCCGTCGTCAGGATGACATCGCCCCGCTTCAGAAATCCATGTGAGAGACCGTATGCGATCTGATTCATGGAAGCTGTCGCATTGTGCGTAAAGACAATCTCCTTCGGACTGCAGTTAAGCAGCTTTGCAAACGAACTGCGGGCGCCGTCATACAGGCGGTCATTTTCCGCCGCAATCGCATAATCCCCGCGGTGAACATTGGAGGTATGCCTTGTATAAAACGAGGTAACCGCATCAATGACGCACTGCGGCTTCAACGTCGTTGCGCCGTTGTCAAAATAAACCAGGTCCGGGTTTGCCTCAAAAAACGGAAAGTCTTTGCGTATCGCCTGTACATCGATCATAGCGCGCTCAGCTTCCTTTCAAGTTCCTCCCGCAGGACGGAACGAACCTCTTCCTTTTCAATGACATCCGCAACCGGCATCAGATAGCCGGAAGAAATCAGTGCTGTGACCTGCGGCAGCGTCAGGCCGCGGCTCATCAGATAATACAGCTGTTCATCATCGACACGGCCGATCGACATCGCGTGGCTCGCTTCTACATCGTTTTCATCGATCAGAAGTTCCGGAAGAATGGTGGAATGCTGACCGTCTTCAAAACTCAGCGCACGGCTGGTCTGATGGTTCTTTGACTGCTTTGCGCCGTTGACAATCGATCCGATCGCATCGATCATCAGGCGTCCCTGCTTCATGACAACCGCAAAATTACGCATCTCTCCGAGGGTATGCGGTGCGAAGTTCACCATATTCATCCGGTAGTTTATGTTCGAAGACGCAAGCGTTGCGGAAAGGATTTCGCCATGTGCATTGGGTCTGCGCAGTGCGAAATAGATGCTGCGGTCAACTGCAGCACCGCCGCATTCTCCATACGCCGCAATCAGATGTGCATCTTCTCCGACTTCATAGGATTCATCACATTCCAGAGGCGCATTGCATTCATTCCAGAACAGCAGCGTCGCCTCACAGCCGTCTGCCGCATATCCGCGGATACGCAGTGACTTTGCGCCCCGGATACGGAACAGTGCCTGACAGTTCGTATCACACGTAATAGAAAGATCCAGTTTCCGGTCACTTTCGATCAGATATTCCTGAAACCCGGACTCCAGACGGATATTCTGATTTACACGAATCTCCTTCATTTACTTTCCCTGTGCTTTCTGTGCCACCGCGCATGAACCAAGGCTTACCGGTGCCTTTCTGCGCTCTGCCTCACTTGCCGGCTGAACGCCGTAGTCACGGTAAATCCAGTCATATCCTTCTTCATCGATCCGCTTTGCAAGTGCTGCATCGCCTTCGACGACGATATTTCCATCGACAAGGACATGCACAAACTGCGGTTCAATGAGCTCATAGAACCGTTCATAATGCGAAACAACGATCAGGCTCAGCGGATATTCCTTCCGCATGTTATTGATGGCATTGGCGACAACATGAAGTGCGTCAACGTCGAGTCCGGAATCCAGTTCATCCAGCATGGCAAGATCCGGCTTGAGCAGTTCCATCTGAACGATCTCATTCCGCTTCTTTTCACCGCCGGAAAAGCCTTCGTTCAGAAAACGATGGGCAAGGTCTTCCTTCATCTCAAGATCCTTGATGGTCTTTTCCATTGCCTTGATAAAGGTAAACAGCGGAACCGGGGACTCACGGCGCACATTCATCGCAGCACGCATGAAGTCACTGTTGGTAACACCCGGAATCTCCTGAGGGTACTGCATGGCAAGGAACAGTCCGGCACGGCTGCGTGCATCAACCGGCATGGCGAGTACATCCTGTCCGTCGAATGTAATGGAACCTTCAGTGACAATGTATTTCGGATGACCCATGATTGCCGCAAGCAGCGTGGATTTTCCGTTGCCGTTCGGGCCCATCAGAGCATGTACCTCACCGCTGTTTACAGTGAGATCTACCCCTTTCAGTATTTCTTTTCCTTCCACCGTAACGTGGAGATTTTCGATTACTAAACGTTTCATATGTTGTCTTTTTTCCTTTTTGTCCTATCGGATTATAACACAGGGGTTCTGCCTCGTCTTGTTTTAAACCTTCTGCGGAGCGCTCAGGAAAAGATTCAGATAAAATTCACACAGGAGAGGCCCCTGTTAAATTGCATTCAAAAAAGACTGGTATATAATAGAAAAGCGTGTTTCAGGAGGAAGAAATGAACAACTTTGTTAAGAAGAACTGGTTTGTCTGCCTTCTTATCGTACTGTTCGCGGGAATTTCCGTGTTCTACATCTATGATACGAACAAAGGCAAACTCAAAGGAAAGACAGCAAACGGCGAAGGCGTCGTTTACTCCGTCGGCGATACGGATGTAACCGCAACGGATTTCTACAATTCCATGTATGAATCCAACGGTCCTGCGGCGCTGTTTCAGAAGATCGCCACTACAGTTGCTGACAAGTCTGTCGAGACAACGGATGCGATGAAGGAAAATGCCAAGACGCAGGCAGAGAGCGTAATCTCCAATTACGCCACCAACTATCCGACCAACTACCGTCAGATGCTCGACAGTCAGCTGGTTTCC
This sequence comes from Solobacterium sp., assembly GCA_017419465.1. GTDB lineage: Bacteria > Bacillota_I > Bacilli_A > Erysipelotrichales > Erysipelotrichaceae > Bulleidia. Next base: position 6,568 of record JAFOLE010000152.1, read on the forward strand.
CTTGGCTATTCGGGAATGGACGGTCTGGAAGATTATCTGGTCAATGTATTCAAGCAGACAGAACTTACTGCACAGTATGTCAAGGACCACTTCGATGAACTCCAGGTCCGCAACATCTCCTACATTCTGGTCCGCTTCGAAAACGGCGATTCCGGTGAAGGAACTCCGACCGAGGATGAACAGAACCGTATGGCTGCAGTTGACCACGGACTGGAAACCGGAACGTTTGAAGAAACAGCAACCGCCCTTTCGGAAGATCCGTCCAGCGCTCCCAACGGCGGCGTGCTCGGCACACTCGATGTCAACACCACATCTCTGGACAGTGCATTCCAGGAAGCTGCGCTCGGCTTAAAGGAAGGCGAAGTATCTGAATGGGTATACTCTTCCAACTTCGGTTACTTCCGCATCAAGTGCAACGCCTCCACCCACGAGGGAATGATCAAGGCGTATCGTGAACAGAACAGCCTTACCGAAGATGTTGAAGTTACTGACGGTGAAGTTTACAGCAGTCTGCTGAATACCTATGACACAACCCTGACCAACAAGGTTATCTGGGAAAAGGCTGAAGAACTCGGGCTTACCTTCCCGGATCCGGAAGTTGAAAAAGCAGTCCGCGCATATGCGGGAATGGAGGACTGAACATGAACAGTATGAAGAAACTGATGTGTGCAGGTCTTGCACTTCTGATGCTTGCCGGCTGCAAAGATGCAACCGCTGCCCTTGCCAACAGCAAGGAAACACTGATGACTGTCGGTGATACCACGATCACCAAGGGTGAGCTCTACAACATGATGTTCGCATCTGTCGGCGCAAATACCGCAAATACCGATGTAATGAACCGGATTGCGGCACAGGAAATCGAAGTCACCGAGGAAATGAAGGAAGAAGCACTGAACCAGGTTCAGTTCTATACGATGATGTACGGTGATCAGTTCACCCAGTTCCTCGAATCCATGGGACTTAC
>JAFOLE010000153.1 GCA_017419465.1 Solobacterium sp.
AATGGGATCCGATGGAAAATGGGTACAGCGGTTATTACGCTTACATTAATCGTAATAAGAAGGGAATCAGTCTGAACCTGAAAAAGGAAGAAGGGAAAGAAGTTCTTCGGAAACTGATTCGTGAGTGCGATGTTATCGTAGAGAATTTCCGTACGGGTACGTTGGCACGGCTGGGCTTTCCTTATGAAACCATAAAGGAAATCAACCCTCAGATCATTTACGGATCGTTGTCCGGATTCGGCAACAGCGGCCCCTTTGTCGGCCGAGCAAGCTATGATCCGGTTGCCCAGGCGTTAGGCGGCATGATGAGCATCACCGGGTATCCGGGAGGACCTTTCTTAAAGACCGGTCCTGCCATCGGCGATAGTTTTACCGGCACTTATCTGGCCCTCGGCATAGCGATGGCACTGTATCACCGGGAAAAGACCGGTGAGGGCGGACAGATCGACGTATCCATGCTGGATACGATCTTCTCCGCGCTGGAAAGTGCAGTTATGCACTGGACCATCAACGGCGATATCCTGAAGCAGTGCGGCAATGCGGACCCGAACATCTCTCCATTTGATTCCTATGCGGCCAAAGACGGTGAATTCGTCCTCTGCTGCGGTACTCATGCTCAGTGGCTGGTTGTCTGCGATATCATCGGGAAGCCGGAATTGAAAGAGGATCCCCGTTTCTGCAACAACAGCGTGCGCTGCATCAATCGCGATCAGGTACGGATGTATCTGGAAGAGTGGACGACCCAGAAGACCCTGGATGAACTGGAAGAGATCTTCCTTGAAAACAATCTTCCTTACGGGCAGATCCTGAACATCAAGGAAGCGATTGAACATCCGCAGATCCAGGCCAGAAACATGATGTGGAAAGTTTATGACCCCGGTTTCGGCAGGGAGATTGAAATGCCGGGTACACCGATCAAGTATTCCGAATCGGATGACGAGCCCTGGAAGGGCGCTCCGCTTCTGGGCGAGGATACCGATGAAATCCTCGGGAAATACGGCGGTTACCCGGAAGAAGAGATTTCCAGGCTCAGAGAAGAGGGAGTCATTAAATAAGAATTTCATATTTATTCCATTAGGAGGTGTAATTGAATGAATAATTTCAATTTTTACAGCCCAACTCATTATTACTTCGGTAAAGGTAAAGAAGAAGAAACCGGTGCGGCCGTCAAACTGGCGGGCGGGTCGAAAGTCCTGATCCATTATGGCGGCGGTTCTGTTATCAGATCCGGTCTTATGGACAGAGTTAAAAAATCCCTGGATGCAGCAGGCATCAGCTATTGTGAATTAGGCGGCGTAGAGCCGAATCCGAAAGCAAGCCTGGTACGGAAAGGCATCGAGCTTGCCAGAAAAGAGAATGTGGACTTAATCCTGGCAGTCGGAGGCGGTTCCACCATCGACTCTTCCAAGGGTATTGCGATGGGCGTTCCTTATGACGGCGATTTCTGGGATTTCTACGGCATGAGAGATATCGAAGAAGCACTCCCGATCGGTGTTGTGCTGACCATCGCTGCGGCCGGTACGGAAGCCTGCGATGACTCCATCATCACAGACGATGTCACATTGCTGAAGCGCTGCGCTACCAGTGACCTGATCAAGCCGAAATTTGCGATCATGAATCCGGAACTGCTGAGCACACTGCCGGAGGCGCAGATTCGTTATGCGATGACCGATATCGTATCCCACTGCATGGAACGGTATTTCACCCGGACACCGGACGTAGACCTGACCGACCGGATTCTGGAAGGCATTATGCTGGCAACCATGAAAGCCGGCAAGAAACTGCTGGAAGATCCCAATGATTACGGTGCACTGTGCAACTTCATGTGGGCCAGCACCGCTGCTCACGGCAACAACTTCATGGCAGTCGGTCGTGAACAGGACTGGGGCGCTCACCGTGTTGCTGACGGCGTAGACAGTCTCTACGATGTTCCGCATGCTGTTTCCCTGTCCGTCATCATCCCGCACTGGATGGAAAGAGCACTGAAGGTAGACGTGAACCGTTTCGCACAGTTTGCAGTAAGGATTTTCGGCGTTCCGATGGACTTCCATGATCCGGAACTCACTGCCAGAGAAGGTATTGCGGCATACAAGGCCTGGTTGAAATCCATCGATATGCCAACCACAATGACGGCAATCGGCGGCAAAGCGGAAGATATTCCGAAGCTGGCGGAAATGATGTTTGACCGTCGTCCTATCGGCGGCAAGTTCCTGAAGCTGACTGAAGAAACCATCGATGAAGTCATCGCGATCTACGAACTGTCCTTAGCCAGTGACTGATACAACCATGTGAATGATCCATCCGGGGGCATTGGGAAGAAACATAGCACTATGCGCCTTATGAGTAAATGTTATTATCGTCCTCAGATAAATAATTGAAAGGATCGACTTCCCAACGAAAAGGATACCTTTTAGCGGGGAAGCTTCCGGATGGATTCTTTTGAATTTGTTGATTGTTATAGCAATTCATTTATAAAGAAGAAGGAGGGAAGTGACGTATGCGTATTGACGAACACCCGATTTTAGGGGAACAGTCGGAAAGAAAGACCGTAACGTTTTACTACGACGGGAAACCGATCCAGGGGTTTGAAGGAGAGCCGGTCGCGGCAGCACTGTATGCGG
>JAFOLE010000154.1 GCA_017419465.1 Solobacterium sp.
ACGCCGGTTTCATGTGCTGCGAAGTATTCCGCAAGCACTGCCGCGTTGGTATTGGAGTCATCACCGCCGATGATGACGATTGCGGTAAGACCGTGCTTCTTTGCGACTTCTGCCGCAACCGCAAACTGTTCCTCTGTCTCAAGCTTTGTTCTGCCGGAACCGATGATATCGAATCCGCCGGTATTGCGGAACTGATCGATATAGGCATCGTCAAATTCAATATAATCATCGTCCAGCAGTCCGCTCGGTCCGTTCTTGAAGCCAAGCAGAACGTTGGCGCTGTCTGTAGCCTTGAGTGCATCGTAGAGGCCGCATACAACGTTGTGTCCGCCCGGAGCCTGTCCGCCGGAGAGGATTACACCAACGACCTGTTTCTTCGCAGGAGAGGTGTTCTGTCCCTTCTCAAATGTGATTTCCGGTTTGCCGTATGTGTTCGGGAACAGGGCCTGGATCTTTTCCTGATCGGCAACGCTCTGGGTTGCCTCCCCTTCCTTCACACAGATTTCCGAAATGCCGTGTCTCAGCATTCCCGGAAGTTTCGGCGCATACTGCAGTCTTGCTTTCTGAAGCGGTGTAATAACAGCCATAATTGTCTCCTTTTTTTACCTCTTTTCAGTATTAAAATGATAAATCATTTTCTGCCTTAAATAAATACATTCCTCTACGCGGAAAGACGTTCCCATTCCTCCATCAGGTGTGCCAGATCATTGTGAATCTGGTCGATTTCCTCATCGAGTTCATTCATTTTCCGGAAATCCTGATAATATTCCGGTTCATAGCGCAGTTCCCGTTTTTCTTCGAGCAGCGCTTCCTTCTCCGTGATCTTCCGTTCGATCTTCTCAATCTGACGCCGGAGTCCTTCCGGGGAAAGCCGTTTTTCCGCCGGCTTCTCCTCCGGTTCTGCATCGGCGGTCTTCACTTCCGGAACCGGGGTGCCGGTGCCGTTACGGCGTTCTTCATACTCCGCATAGGTCAATGGCCAGTACTCTGCCGTTCCGTTTTCCATCACCAGCAGGGATTTCGCAAGCCGGGAGATGAAATACCGGTCATGCGAGACAAACAGAATCGTTCCGGTAAATCCGCTCAGTGCTTCCTCGAGCGCTTCCTTGCCCGGAATATCCAGGTGGTTGGTCGGCTCATCGAGAATGAGCAGATTGGAATGTTTCAACATCAGCTTTGCCAGCGACAGCCGGACTTTTTCGCCTCCGCTGAGCACATCGACGGTCTTGAATACCTCATCCGCCGAGAACAGGAAGCGTCCCAGGGCGGAGCGGATCTCGGTCCGGTCGAGTTCGGGATTGTCGTCCCAGATGTCTTCCAGAACGGTTTTTCCGGAAGAAAACTGCGCCAGCTGCTGGTCAAAGTAACCGGCTTCGATCTGATGGCCGTACAGATATTCTCCGCCAAGCGGTTCCAGCAGGCCCATCAGGGTCTTCACAAAGGTCGACTTTCCGCAGCCGTTGGGGCCGATGATGCCGACCCGGTCACCACGCCGCATGGACATGGTGACTTCCGCAAGCGGATGATCATAGCCGATCGCAAGATGATCGGTCTCAAGAACCTTTTCGCCGCCCTTCACCCGCGGGGTGAACTGCACATGGAAGGTCCTGTCATCCGCACCGGTCGGCTTTTCCAGTTTTTCCATCCGGTCGAGGTATTTGATCTTCGACTGGGCAAATGCTGCCTTGTTTTTCTTGTAGCGGAACTTTTCGATCAGCGCTTCCAGCCGTTCGATATCTTTCTGCTGGCGGTTGTATGCGGCAGTCTGCCGTTCAATGCTGTTTTTCTTCTGTTCGACATACGAGGAATAGTTGCCGGTATACTTTGTCATCGTGCCGTATTCCATGTCATAGACCACATCGGTGACATGGTCGAGAAACATCCGGTCATGGCTGACGACGACTACGGCTTTCGGATACTTGCGCACATAGCCTTCAAGCCATTCGATCGTTTCAAGATCGAGATGGTTGGTCGGTTCGTCCAGAAGAAGAATATCCGGTTTCGACAGTAACAGGCGCACAAAGGCGATCCGTGTCTTCTGTCCGCCGGAGAACTCGCGGATCCTGCGGCTCAGATCTTCCGGTGTGAATCCGAAGCGGGTGAATACCATCCGCATCTCGGATTCCCAGTTGTATCCGTTCATCGCCTCAAACTGTTCCTGGACCTGCGCATAGCGGGCCAGCACTTTTTCCGAGGCATCGGTTTTCATCTGATCGCTGATCTTTTCCAGTTCCTCCTGCATGCGGAACACCGGCTCAAACACCGTGCGCAGTTCTTCTTCAACCGTGCGGTCCTCATGTTCAAGCACCTTCTGGGCAAGATAGCCGATCGTCGTGCCGTTCATGATTGAGACCGTGCCCTTATCGAAATTCATCTCCCCGGAAAGACAGCGCAAAAAGGTCGTCTTCCCGCATCCGTTGCGGCCGACGATCGTTATCTTTTCCGTGTTTTTGATTTCAAACTTCACATCCTCAAATACCGTCTCGGCACCGAAGGACTTCGAAGCGTGTGTTACCTGATAAAGCATATACTCCTGTGTTTGTGACTCAGAGGCGGATTTCCGTAATATGCTTGGCGACCCGCTTCTCTTCCGGCGGCGGCGTCATGTAGGAAGGCGCAATTGCCGTGCAGAGATATTCATGCGGGTGATTTGCGATCGGAAATTCCGTATCCTCAAATCTGATGTAATGCGGCGGAAAGATATCATCCTTTTTAAAGATGAATGGTTTGAACGGACTCTTCCATACCCAGGTCAGATCAAACCCGACATATTCGCTCTTCCGCTTTTCACAGATCCGGCTGTACTTATCCGCAACCTTCATGATCGCGCTTTTGATATGAACCGGATTGATATGGAATACATTGTCTGCGATGATTTCCGGAACCATCAGAACATAGTTCGCCAGCCGGAACGGCAGATCGATCCATTTGTCCGTGGTCGCATAGTCCCAGACAAAGATGTCAATAAAAATGCCGTCACAGCCGTCATAGCCCGTGCAGCGGTTGGAAAGAAGGGTGTTGACCTCCTGAATATAGGTTCCCTTCTTGCGGATCTTCATCCCGGGAATCAGCACATTGTACCGCTTGTCGGTATACCAGCACTGGAAGACGTACTTGTCCTGTTTCTTCATGACTTCCACAAACCGGAGGAAATCCTCCTTCATCATGAAGAAGTCCGCATCGTCATCCCAGGGGATGAAGCCGCCGTGGCGCACTGCGCCAAGCGCGCTTCCGCCCGACAGAAAATAAGGGATGTTATTCTCCCTGCACAGTGCGCCGATGTCCTTCATCATTTCCAGAAGGACAACCTGCACATCATGAACGGTCACAACGCTGCCGTCACTGTTTTCCTTGAGAATATAATCCATCCCTGTATCCTCTCACAATTTGTCAGAAACTGAGGTTCCGCGGCGTACGTGCAAACGGAATGACGTCACGGATGTTTTCCATGCCGGTCACATACATGACAAGACGCTCAAAACCAAGACCGAATCCGGCATGCTTGCAGCCGCCGTAACGGCGCAGATCAAGATACCAGCGGTAACCGTCCAGCTTCATGCCGAGATCTGTCATGCGCTGCTCGAGCACATCCAGACGCTCTTCTCTCTGGCTTCCTCCGACAAGCTCGCCGACACCCGGCACAAGCAGGTCGCATGCGGCGACGGTCTTACCGTCGTCATTGAGACGCATGTAGAATGCCTTGATATCCTTCGGGTAGTTGATCAGGAATACCGGTCCGTTGACGACCTTCTCGGTGAGATAACGTTCATGTTCGGTGTTGAGATCCATACCCCATTCAATCTTATTGTTTTCAAACTTCACATCTGCCTTTTTCAGAAGTTCAATCGCCTCGGTGTAGTCCATCCGGCGGAACTCGCTGTTCTTCACGGCGTCAAGACGCTCGAGAAGTCCCTTGTCGATGAAGGAGTTGAAGAACTCCATTTCCGCAGGGCAGTTGTCCTCAACATACTGAATGCAGAACTTGACCATGTCCTCGATGAGGTCCATGTCATCTTCCAGATCCGCAAATGCGATTTCCGGCTCGATCATCCAGAACTCTGCCGCATGGTTTGTCGTGTTGGAGTTTTCCGCACGGAAGGTCGGACCGAAGGTATAGACATCACGGAACGCAAGCGCGAACGCTTCTGCCTGAAGCTGACCGGATACGGTCAGGCTTGCATGCTTGCCGAAGAAGTCCTCTTCATACTTTGCGTCATCGCGTGTGGTGACGGTAAAGGTCTCGCCTGCACCCTCGGCATCGTTGCCAGTGATGATCGGTGTGTTTACATAAACAAATCCCTGATCCTGGAAGAACTCATGAATCGCCATGGCCAGCGCGGAACGGACACGGAACACTGCGGACAGCGTATTTGTGCGCGGACGCAGATGTCCGATCTCACGCAGGTATTCAAACGTATGACGCTTCTTCTGAAGCGGATACGTGCTGTCACAGAGTCCTTCGATTACGATCTCGGTTGCCTGGATTTCAAACGGCTGTTTGTTTTCCGGGGTCGCAAGATATTTGCCGGTAACGCTGACGGCAGCGCCTGTAAGCAGTTTTCCGATTTCCGCATAGTTTGCCAGCGTATCGGAATACACGATCTGTGCATTCTTAAAATAGGTTCCGTCATTCAGCGAAATAAAGCTGACGTTCTTTCCGAAACGGTTTGTGCGGATCCATCCCTGCAGGGAAACATATTCCACCTGATCCTTTTCCATATCGGATCCGTCAATTGTCAGTTCATACAGTTCTCTGACCGTCATATCACTCAGCATGTTCATTTACCTCTATTTAATTTCTGTTGTTTTATCGGAATCCATGCATTATCTGTGCATGGCATTTGCCTCAAAGACCAGCTCCTGAATGGAGGACACTACATCGATGTGCTTGACATGCACACCCTCCGGCACCGTGAAGTGGTCGCTCGCAAAGCTTACAATACCGGTAATGCCGTTGTCCACCAGGAAATCCACCGTCTTCTGGACATCTCTTGAAATACAGAGAATTGCGATCCGGCAGCCTTCCGGCTTCATGGTCGCAAACTCGTCCAGAGAGTATACCGGAACGGGCGCATTGCCCACACGGTCCGGCTGAAGATCGAATGCACATACAATCTCTCCGACCACGTGATTCCACTGATTGTAGTTCAGCAGCGCCTTTCCGAGGTTTCCGCATCCGACGAGAATGATCTTTTCATCGAAGTTCATTCCGAGTTCTTCCGAGAAGACACGGATCAGATCATCGACCTGATATCCGTATCCCTGCTTGCCGAGACTTCCGAGAAAGGAGAAATCCCGCCGGATCGTTGTTGATTCAATTGCGACATACTCCGCAAGCTCACGCGACATCACCCGGTCCACACCGTCGGCCTTCAGCTTTCTGAGTGCCTTCAGATAAATCGGGTAGCGATGCAGCGTTGCCTTGGGAACCTGTTTCTTTTCATCCATATTCTTTTACGCACCTGAAAAAAAGTGTATCATCTTGTGAAATTGAAAACAAGTCACTCTTCACCCGGCATGATCAGTCCGGGGTCCGCCGCATCTTCAAATGTGCCGAACATTCCGTGCGCATAGGCCGCTGCGCCGACCGCACCGATCATTGCGGCATTGTCCGTACAGTACTTCAGCGGCGGGATGACAAGCTCACATTCCGGAACTTCCTTCATCCGTTCGCTCATCAGCTCACGCAGTCTGGAGTTTGCGGCGACGCCGCCCGCAAGCACCGTCATGACCGGCTGTTTTTCCTTCACGGCCGCAATCGTCTTGTCAACCATGGAATTCAGCGCGGTTTCCTGGAAACACCATGCAAGATCTGCCGGCACAACTTCCTTACCGTTCCGCTTCAGGCGGTCATTCAGCTGAAGAACCGCCGTTTTGAGGCCGGAGAACGAGAAGTTATGCGGATCATCGGTCTTCGGTGTCGGCAGTTTGTAATCCGGATTGTAATGTCCTTCCTTTGCCAGTTTATCGATTGCCGGACCGCCCGGATAGCCGAGTCCGAGCACTCTTGCGACCTTGTCATAGGCTTCGCCGATCGCATCATCCGCTGTGGTTCCGATTACCTCAAAGTCATAATCATTCTTCATCCATACCAGTTCGGTATGGCCGCCGGATACGACCAGCGCCATCAGCGGGAACTTCAGTTCCGTCACAAACGCATTGGCATAAATGTGCCCGGTAATGTGATGCACCGGGACAAGCGGCTTGTGGTACGCAAAGGCAATGGTCTTTGCGGCCATGACGCCGACATGCAGGGAGCCGATCAGTCCCGGCCCGAGCGTATAGGCAACCGCATCGATGTCATCCATCGAACAGCCCGATGCCGCAAGCGCTTCGGTCACAACCGTCGAGATATTCTCAACATGAATACGGCTGGCGACTTCCGGAACCACGCCGCCGTACAGCGTATGTGTGTTGATCTGGCTGCTTACAATATTGGATAGAATTTCGTTTCCGTTTCGTATGATCGCGCAGGCTGTTTCATCACAGCTTGATTCAATTGCCAGTATCGTTGTCATAAACTACCTCCCAGCGGCAGAACCATCAGAATGGCATCTTCGCCGTTTTCGTAATACCGCTTCCGTATCGCGGCATCGATAAATCCGTAGGAATGATAGAGCGAGATGGCCGGGGTATTGGATACCCTTGCCTCAAGACTCAGCGTCTCACATCCCTTTTCATGGGCATCGCGTATGCATGCCTCCAGCAGCTGCTTTCCATAGCCGCGGCCGCGGTAATCCGGGTCCACCGCAATGTTGGCAAGCTGCGCCTTGTCATAAAGAATCCACCAGTCAATATAACCGACGATCCTGCCGTCTTCCTCAAGTACCTGCACGCAGGAAAAGGGATTTTCATGCAGTTCATACAGGAATTCCTTTTCCGGCCAGGGACTGTCCGGAAAACACTTCTGTTCCTGTTCGAGGATCTGCGGAAGATCCGCTTCACTCATCGGTCTCATCCGCGCTTCACCAGATAGGATTCACTCGGTTTGAGATATTCCGGCGTCAGAAGATGCACGTTCTCCGCCTTCTTCCATAACGGCTTCAGCGCAAGGAAGTGCTCCGCAAGATCCGGCCAGCTATCTTCCAGGCCGACGAGATGACCGTCGCCGTAAACCGTTTCGCTGGGCTTCAGCTGTGCCCGGATCTCATCGACATCGATCGCCGCAAGTTCTCCCTGCAGGACGCCGTGTTCATAAATGCCGTGGTAGGCACGGTGACCGCGCGCATCCATCAGCACCCGGGCATGATCTGCCATGCCTGCCGCAAGCTGAAGGGAGCCAAGCGTATACAGCGGAAGTTCCTTCATCGCGCAGAACACTTTGGCGACTGTCATCGCAATACGGACGCCGGTATAGCTTCCCGGACCTTCGGTAATGACAATCTGATCAATATCTTCCGGCTGAAGATGCTGCTGTTCAAGCAGTGCGTTCAGCCGCGGAAACAGTTCTTCGCTCTGCCGCTTCCAGCACGGTTCCTGATAAGACGCAATCAGCTGTTCATCCTTTATCAGTGCCAGTACGAGAAATGACTGGCTCGTATCCATACACAATGTGATCATGCAAGTTCCTCCAGAAGCTCTTCATACTGTTTTCCGGCAGCCTCAAACCGGAATTCCCGCGCATCCTCTTCCAGCAGGTGAATCGTGACGGTCAGATGTTCATCGGGAATCAGCTGCGGCGCAAACTGCGACCATTCGATCACGGTCAGTCCGCCGTCATTCATATATTCCTCAAAGCCGAGATCCTGACTCAGTCCTTCCAGACGGTAGGCGTCAATGTGATTGAGGACGAGCCTGCCGCCGCGGTACAGTTTCTGAATCGTGAATGTCGGCGAGGTTACGAGACGCTTGATGCCAAGTCCCCGCGCAATGCCCTGCGTCAGTGTGGTTTTCCCGGCACCAAGATCACCGGACAATAAAAAAACCATATTCTCCTTTGCGGCTGCGCCGAGCTTTTCGCCGAGCGCATGCGTTTCTTCTCTGCTCTGTGTATTCAGTATCAGTGTTTTCATAGATATGCGGTTCCTTAAACCCGCCCTATTATAAAACGCAAACGGAAAAAATGATATAGACGCGGTGTTCACAGATGAAAAGCAGGCAGGACTGTTCCTGCCTGCGGCGATAATTCTCAGAGATTATTCTATCCGGGGAGCCGGTATGCGCCATAGCCAATATATTCAAGCGGTTCGGCCTGTGTCACTGTTCCTTCGGAATCAGCCGTCACGCAATACAGTCCCGGAGAAAACACCTTCGGTACGGTATCCGTGCTGCCAAGGAACAGCTTCCTGTGATCCAGGGATGGAGTCACACGCAGAATATTCATTTCCTCACCATACCAGTCGGCAGTCTGTTCCGTGACATCCACGTTCTGTAACAGGAATCCGCTGTCATCCTTCATCCAGCAGAATGCATAATACGTTCCGCTTTTCAGAGATTCATCATCGTCAGAATATGCAAAGGGAGATTCCGCACGGGTAAATATCCAGCCATGCTCTCCGGTTTCGTTTTCCTCTTTCAGCACCGCCAGATCAATCACGGACAGACCATTGCCAAGTTCCCGCAGGAACAGATAATCGGTTCCTTCAAATGTTCCGGCAAAATACTGCATGTCCGACGAATAAATATTTAGATTGGTTCCATACGTCTGAATCAGATCATCCGCTGCCTCCGTCACCGAAAACCGGATGGCATCGCCTGTGATACCGGAGTCGGGGTCTGTGTCAAACACGTTCAGATCCGCCGCAACAGATAACGTATCCTGCGTCAGGATCCGGACCGTTCCGGAGGCAGCGCTGAACTCAAGAACGGTACTCCGGTCTGTCTTGGTCTGATTTGTCCGCAGATTCCAGGTACCGTCAAGAAATGCCAGAATATTATCCGGCTGCGTCACTGTGTCCGGCTGCGTCAAAGAGGCCGGTTCCGTTTCGACTGCTGTTTCTGCGGAAGGTTCCGCATCTGAAAGGGATGTCGCTTCAGGAATCTCAGTCTGCGGCATTCCGCAGGCGAAAAGCAGAATGCACAGAAGTGCAATAATCCGTTTTTTCATAATTCCGAATCCTTTCTCAATGTCAGAGAGTTGTCATAAGAATCTTACAATGCCGGAACATTCCTGCCGGTGCCGGAAGCGGAAACTGCGTGCCGGTAAGAGAAACGAAGAAAAAGACATCCAAAGGATGCCCGCTCCTGATACTCCGAAAAACCTGAAGGGTTTTAAGGCTGCGAGTGATCTGTCTCTTACGGATGCCTGTACTTGCTGAAGAAGATATCAGACAATAAAAAAAACCCGGGCCAAAA
>JAFOLE010000155.1 GCA_017419465.1 Solobacterium sp.
AGCTGCACGACCGCATAGGGACGCTCCCCGTCCCGCTCGAGTCCGACCGGCTTCATCGGGCCGAATAACAGGGTATTCCGTCCCCGCTTTGCCATTACTTCAAACGGCATGCAGCCTTCGAAGTAGATCTCCTGTTCAAAGTCCCGGATCGGTACGGTCTCTGCCTTGATGAGTTCTTCATAAAACGCATTGAACTCTTCAAAGGTCATCGGACAGTTGACATAATCCGCCTCTCCCTTGTCATAGCGGGATTTGCGGTATGCCTTTGTAAAATCAATGGACTCTGCCGTTACGATCGGCGCTTCCGCGTCAAAGAAATAACAGTACTGTTCTTCGAGCAGTTTCCGGATCGCATCCATCATCGCTTCACTGGTCAGCGGTCCGGTCGCGATCACGGTCGGTCCTTCCGGAATTTCCGTCACTTCCTGTTCAACAACTGTGATCAGCGGATTCTCCCGCATTGCTTTGTCCAGGTAATTTGTAAAACCTTCCCGGTCCACTGCCAGCGCACTGCCGGCCGGAATCCGGTTTGCCTCGGCCGCCTCCATGATGATCGAACCGATCTGCCGCATTTCTTCCTTAAGCAGACCGACACCGTTTTTCAGGGAGTCAGAACGAAGACTGTTCGAACAGACCAGTTCTCCGAAGGTATTCACATTATGTGCCGGGGTCCGTTTGCCCGGCTTCATTTCAATCAGCGTCACATGGATGCCGCGCTTTGTCAGCTGATATGCCGCCTCACAGCCCGCAAGTCCGGCGCCGATTACCGTTGCCTTTTTTTCCATATCCATATCTTAACACTTCCCATGCATATCCAAAGAAGGCGGAGTTCTGTTCTCCGCCTCATGAAATTCGTTATTCAGCCTTCTTCTTTGCGGCCGTTTTGCGTGTCGCTGTTTTCTTCGCCGCAGGCTTCTTTACGGCTGCGGCCTTTGTGCCGGCAGTCTTTGCGGCTGCGGCACGCTTCCGCTTCGGAATGATCTCCTCGCCATCGAGCGTTTCCATGTAGTCGCAGCGCGGGAACTGATCACAGCCATAGAAGAATGTACGGCGGCGGCTCATTCGCTTGAGCAGCTCACCCTTTCCGCACTTCGGGCAGGTACGTCCGGTATGTTCGGGGGCCGGTTTGTCCGCGGTCGCAATGTTGCGGTGGTAGCGGCACTTCGGATATCCGCTGCAGGAAATGAACTTTCCGTACGGACCGACGCGGTACACCAGTTCTTCTCCGCATTCCGGGCATTTCTCACCGACCGGTTCCGGTTTCACCTTTTCCATATTCTTATAGGCTTCATCCAGCATCGGAGTAAATTCATCCCAGAACCGCTTCAGGGTTGCGACTTCCTCCGCATCACCGCTGGCGATTTCATCCAGTTCGGTTTCCATCTCTGCGGTGTATTTGATGTTCATGATCGAATCTGAGAAGAACTCCGTCAGCTTGTCAACAGTCAGTTTTCCCTGATCGGTCGGAATGAACACACTGTTCCTTGCGCGGGGATCCTTCATCTGTACGTAGCCGCGGCTGCGGATCGTATCGATGATCATCGCATAGGTACTCGGACGGCCGATGCCCTGCTCTTCCAGTTCATGGATCAGACGGGCTTCGGTATAGCGTGCCGGCGGTGTCGTCTCATGACGCTCCGGTTTTACTTCCTTTGCGGTGAGCTGTTCCTGTTCCTTCAGTTCCGGCAGGAGCTTCTCTTCGCTGGAGTAGTAATCCTTATAGGCACGGGTCCATCCGTCAAAGGTTTCCTTGGAGCCGTTGGCGGTGAAATCATAACCGCTCTGGCTCAGGGTAACCGCGGTGCTCTGTGTCACACGCGATGCCATCTGGCTGACGAGTGCACGGGCATAGATCAGCTTGTACAGCTTGTACTGATCGCTGGTCAGATACGGTTTGATCTTTTCCGGTTCGTTGTCAATGCTGGTGGGACGGATCGCCTCATGCGCGTCCTGTGCATTGGAGCCGGCCTTGGCACTGAAGTATCCGTTGTAGTCTTTTCCGTACTTCTTTGTGATATAGGAATGCGCCGCTTTGACATAAACATCGGAAAGACGCGGGCTGTCGGTACGCATGTAGGTGATCAGACCTTCTTCGCCCCGTCCGACATCAATA
>JAFOLE010000156.1 GCA_017419465.1 Solobacterium sp.
AACGACGTTTCCGGCACCGATCTTTACCTTTTCGCCGTACTTTTTGCGTACCCATTTGATCACGTTTGCCTGCCATACGGAATAACCGTCGGAGCTGTCGATAACAAGGCAGTCAACACCTGCGTCGATCAGTGCAGGAATACGTTCTTCATAGTCACGGGTATTGATTCCCGCACCGACCATAAAGCGTTTTTCGGAGTCAAGAATCTCAAGCGGATGTTCCTTGTGGCTGTCATAGTCCTTGCGGAATACGAGATACAGCAGACGGTCATCCTTATCAACGATCGGAAGCTGATTCAGCTTGTGTGTCCAGATGATATCGTTGCAGACGGTAAGATCATCCTTTTCCGATCCGACAACGAGCTTGGAACGGTCTGTCATGTACTTGCTGACAGGATCGCTCATTTTGACATGTCCAAGACGGTAGTCTCTGCTTGTCAGCATACCGAGCAGCTTTCCGTTGGAAGTTCCGTCATCGGTAACTGCCATGGTGCTGTGTCCGGTTGCTTCCAGGATCTCCAGCATTTCCGCAATGGTGGTATCCGGTTTTACGTTGGCATCGGATACAACATAGCCTGCTTTATAGTTCTTTACACGGGCAACCATGGCCGCCTGTGATTCGACAGACTGTGCACCGAAAATAAAAGACATGCCCCCTTCTTTTGCAAGCGCGATCGCAAGTTCATCACCTGATACGCTCTGCATAACTGCGCTGACCATCGGAATGTTCAGTGAGATCGCAGGTTTCTGTCCTTTTTTATACTTTGTCAACGGTGTCTTAAGTGATACATTGGTCGGAATGTTCTTCTCTCCGGTAAGTCCCGGTACGAGCAGATATTCGCTGAATGTATGGGACGGTTCGCTGTAATACTTCGCCATTGATGCCCTCCTCCTTTAATATATTTTCACTATTATATCCCGAAAGTTCGCTTTGTAAACTCAATAAATGGAATTCCGCTGGAAAGAACATGATATAATTTTCCGGTATTTACGAGGTGGACTATGAAGTTGAAAAACAGTTACTTTTTTACCCTTCGGGAAGATGTAAAGGATGAAGATTCCGTTTCCGGCAATCTGCTTGTCCGGGCCGGATTTATCAAGAAGAATTCCGCAGGCGTTTATATGATGCTGCCGCTGGGATTCAAGGTCATGCAGAATATTGAATCCATCATCCGTGAAGAGATGGATGCGACCGGATGTCAGGAACTTCTGATGCCTTCCCTGATTCCGGAAGAAATCTATGTTTCCTCCGGACGCCGTGAAGGATTCGGAAATTCCATGTTCTCTCTGGATGACCGCAAGAATCAGCCTTATGTTCTCGGTCCGACTCATGAAGAACTCTTCGCAATCGCCGCAAAGATGAAGATCCGTTCCTATAAGGACATGCCCTTCTCTCTGTACCAGATTGCAGATAAGTTCCGTGATGAACCGCGTCCCCGCTACGGTTTGATCCGTGTCCGTGAATTCCACATGAAGGATGCCTATACATTCGACAAGGATGAAGCAGGACTCGATGAAGCATACGCAAAGCAGTTCCAGGCATACAAGAATGTCATGAACCGGCTCGGTCTTGATTACAAGATCGTCCGTGCGGATACCGGCGTCATGGGAGGCCTTCTCTCCGAGGAATTCCAGGCAGTCACCCCGCTCGGTGAAGATATTCTGGTTCTCTGCGACAGCTGTGACTTCGCATCCAACATTGAAGTCAGCCCGGCAATTTCCGTTGCACCGGCAGATGTCACCGGAACCGAAACGATGACACTTGTCGAAACACCGAACAGCCGCACGATCGAAGAAGTCGTCAGTTTCCTGAACAAACCGGCAGAAAAGTTCGTCAAGACACTGATCTACAACGTTGACGGGAAACCGGTCGCAGTCATGGTTCGCGGTGACCGCGATGTGAATGAAACAAAACTTCGTAAACTGTTCGATGCCAATGAAGTCGAGCTTGCGGATGCAGAAATGGTCATGCAGGCAACCGGTGCGGAAATCGGCTTCGCCGGTCCGGTCGGCATCAAATGCACGCTTGTCATGGATAACGAAGTCTCCTATATGACCGACTTCGTCGTCGGCGCCAATAAGACCGGTTATCACTACACCGGTGTCAATCAGAGCGATTTCAAAGCAGATAAGACCGCTGATGTACGGAATATCGTTGAAGGAGATACCTGTCCGAAATGCGGCGGCAAAGTCCACTTCGCCCACGGCATTGAAGTCGGCAATACCTTCAAGCTCGGCACAAAGTATTCCAAAGCGCTCGACCTTCAGTATCTCGACGCAAACAACCAGCTCCAGTATGTCTGGATGGGAAGCTACGGCATCGGCCCCGGCCGCTGCATGGCTGCCCTTGCAGAACAGCGCAGTGATGAAAACGGTCTGAACTGGCCGGTCAATATTGCGCCGTACAAAGCCGCAATCGTACTGATCTCCGCCAAGGATGAGCAGCAGGTCGCTGCCGCAGAGGAACTCTACGATTCTCTGCGCAAAGCTGGCATCGAAGTTCTCCTCGATGACCGTGATGAGCGTCCCGGCGTCAAGTTCAAGGATATGGATCTCATCGGCATCCCCTACCGCATCACGGTCGGCCGCGGTGTAAAAGACGGCAAGGTCGAACTGAAGCTTCGGGCAACCGGAGAAGTACAGGAGATCGCATTGAGTGATATCGCGGATACCGTCGCAAAGCTTGTCAGAGAAAACATGCAGTAATCATCAGAAAAGGAATCCTGCGGGATTCCTTTTTTCATGCATGAAAAACAAAAAAGTGCCTGAATGATTCAGACACCTTTTCATAAATTGACTCAGTCGAAGATATGGAACTTTTCTTTAGGACTGTAGCTGGTATGAAGGAGTTCTTCCGCAATCTCGCTTCCCGGTTTCTCGAGGAAATCGGAATAGAGCTTCTGAATCTGAGGGTTGTCGGAGCTTACACGCAGTGTGCATGCTTCATCCTCGTCATACAGCGCCTTCATACGGAGATCCTTGTATCCGTAGCCAAGCGGGCCATTCTTGATGCGGGAAGGAACGATCGACTGACCGCCGCCGTTTACGCATCCGCCCGGGCAGCCCATAATCTCGATGAACGTATACTTGGACTTGCCTGCCTTGACTTCTTCCAGAAGCGGTTTTGCACAGGTCATGGAGGATGCAATTGCAATCCAGATCTTTGTGCCGTTCAGATCAACTTCCGCTTCCTTGACACCTGCCATACCGCGGCATGCCTCAAAGTCAACCTTCTCCAGCTTCTTGCCGTCAAGCTGCTGCTTGACTGTACGGAGCGCCGCTTCCATAACACCGCCGGTTGCGCCGAAGATAACGGCAGCACCAGTGTAGTCACCGAGCAGATCCTGGTCGAATTCTTCATCCGGAAGTTCATTGAACTCAATGCCGTACATCTTGATCAGACGGCCGAGCTCACGGGTTGTAAGAACTGCATCTACGTCAACGTATTCCGCAGTCTTGTTCTCCGGACGCATGATTTCAGACTTCTTCGCAACGCACGGCATGATGGATACAACGAAGATGTCCTTCGGATCAATGCCGGTCTTCTTTGCCCAATAAGACTTGACGATTGCGCCAAACATCATATGCGGGCTCTTGGAAGTGCTCAGATGCGGCAGGAGTTCCGGATATTCATATTCAATGTAACGGATCCATCCCGGCGAGCAGCTTGTGAACATCGGCAGTACGCCGCCGTTCTGTACACGGTCGAGCAGCTCATTGCCCTCTTCCATGATGGTGAGGTCAGCACCGAAGTTGGTGTCGTAAACACGGTCGAAACCGCAGCGGCGGAGTGCCGCAACCATCTTTCCGGTAACACGTGTGCCGATCGGGTTGCCGAATTCTTCGCCAAGGGATGCACGTACAGCCGGAGCAGTCTGTACAATGACGGTCTTGTTCGGATCGTTGAGTGCCTTTACAACTTCAGAGATATTTTCCTTTTCTGTCAGAGCACCGACCGGGCAGTTAATGACACACTGTCCGCACTGCATGCAGTTGACGTCCATGAAGCTCTTGTTGTAAACCGGCGCAACGATTGTCTTGAAACCGCGGTTCTCAAGACCGAGGATACCGAGACCCTGAACCTTGCGGCAGGTCTCAACACAGCGTTCGCAGAGAACACACTTGCTGGTATCACGTACGATACCGTAACTGAAGTCATCGTACTGCGGCTTGGTATGTTCGCCTTCGAACTTGTTGTCACGGATTCCAAGATCCTCTGCCAGCTTCTGCAGTTCGCAGTTCTGATTGCGTTTGCAGGAAAGGCAGTTCTTATTGTGGTTGGACATGATGAGCGAAACGGTGTTCTTCCGTCCGCGCAGTGCACGTTCACTGTTGGTGAATACTTCCATACCCTCACTGACCGGAGTCGTGCAGGCAGAAAGCAGAGTTCTTCCGTTCTTGACTTCTACCAGACATACGCGGCAGTTACCGGAACGGTTCACATCTTTCAGATAGCAGAGTGTGGGAATGTTGATTCCAGCATTGCGTGCTGCTTCAAGGACAGTCATTCCCGATTCTGCAGTTACGTTTACATTGTTAATTCTCAGATGTACAGCAGTCATCGTCATTCTCCTTTCATCAGCGACGCACAACCGCGCCGAAGCGGCATGCGTTCATACAGCTGCCACACTTAATGCACTTCTCAGGGTCAATCTTGAAGACTTCCTTACCGGCAACACCGGAAATGGCGTTGACCGGGCATCCTCTCGAGCAGAGCGAGCACTTGCGGCACTTGTCCGGATCGATCGAGTATGTGAGGAGATCCTTACATACGCCTGCCGGGCAGCGTTTTTCGAGAATATGAGCTTCATATTCATCGCGGAAATGAGAAAGTGTGGAGAGAATCGGGTTCGGTGCTGTCTGACCAAGACCGCAGAGCGCAGTATCCTTGATCTCATGGCAGAGCTGCTCCATTTCATCGAGCATCTCCATGGTTCCCTCACCCTTTGTGATCTTCGTCAGCATCTCAAGCAGACGCTTGGTTCCGACACGGCACGGGGTGCACTTTCCGCAGGATTCTTCGACAATGAATTCCATATAGAACTTCGCAACGTCGACCATGCAGTTGTCTTCATCAAGAACGATCATACCGCCGGATCCCATCATGGAACCAGCAGCTACCAGGTTGTCATAGTCGATCGGTGTATCAAGTTCTTTTTCGGTAAGGCATCCGCCGGAAGGTCCGCCGGTCTGAACCGCCTTGAACTTCTTGTCATTCGGGCATCCGCCGCCGATTTCATAGATGATTTCGCGGAGTGTGGTTCCCATCGGAATCTCTACAAGACCGGTATTGCGGATCTTTCCGCCGAGCGCAAATACCTTTGTGCCCTTGGACTTTTCAGTACCCATTGCGGAGTACCATGCGGCACCCTTATTGATGATCTGTGCGACATTCGCCAGTGTCTCAACGTTATTGATGGAAGTCGGCTTTCCCCAGACACCCTTGACCGCCGGGAACGGAGGTTTCGGACGAGGCATACCGCGCTGACCTTCAATGGACGCAATAAGAGCTGTCTCTTCGCCGCATACGAATGCACCGGCGCCAAGACGGATTTCAATATCAAAGTTGAAGCCGCTACCGAAAATATTGTCGCCGAGCAGACCCAGCTCATGAGCCTGACGGATTGCAATCTTCAGACGGTGTACGGCAATCGGGTACTCTGCACGGATATAAATGTAGCCTTTATGCGCGCCGACTGCGTAAGCCATGATAGCCATACCTTCAAGGACAGCATGCGGATCGCCTTCGAGAATGGAACGATCCATGAATGCACCCGGGTCGCCTTCGTCGGCGTTACAAATGACATACTTCTCATCACCCGGCTGATCCTTTTCAAACTGCCATTTGACGCCTGTCGGGAAGCCTGCGCCGCCGCGTCCGCGGAGTCCGCTGGCCTTCATCTCATCGATGACTTCCTGCGGTGTCATGGAGGTCAGAGCCTTTGCAAGTCCCTGATAACCATCAATCGCAATATATTCGGTGATATCTTCCGGACCGATTCTGCCGCAGTTGCGCAGTGCAATACGCTGCTGCTTCTCATAGAATTTGATCTTTTCAATATCATGAATGCGCTGCTTTGTCTCCGGATCTTCGTCATACAGCTGCATGTCTTCAATGACACGTCCGTTAACGATATGTTCCTCAACAATGCGCTCGGCATCTTCCGGTTTTACATGGCAGTAATAAATGTTGTCCGGGAAGATTGCCATGATCGGACCCTTCTGGCAGAGACCGAAACAGCCTGTCTTAACAAGGTTAACTTCTCCCTGAATACCGCGCTTTACCAGTTCTGCCTTCAGATTTTCGATGATCTTGTCAGAATTGGAAGCGTGACATCCGGTACCGCCGCAGGTAAGCACATCAAGACGGATCTTGTCATCCGCAGGCTTTTCCATGCCTTCACGCAGCGCAACTTTACTTCTGGACTGCTCACGCAGCTCATTTAATTCATTTACACTGTTCATACGTTGTTCTCCTGGATGTAATCAAGCAAGTTTCTCTGCGGCTTTAATACGGTTGATTTCTGCAGTAACTGTTTCCTTCGTGCAGTTACCGAATACTTTACCGTCGATGACACAGACAGGCGCAAGACCGCACGCACCAAGGCATCTTGTCGCATCAAGCGAGAAGATACCGTCTTCACTGGTGGAGTTGATCTGTGTACCTGTAAGAGCCATTGTCTCATCAATCAATGCCTGTGCGCCCTTTACGTAACATGCTGTTCCAAGGCAGATGTTGATAACATGTTTTCCCTTCGGGCTTGTAGTGAACTGTGCATAGAAGCATACAACACCGTAAACTTCCGCAACGCTTGTACCGGTTGCTTCCGCAATCTTTTCCATTGCCTCAAACGGTACATACCCGAGAGAATCCTGCACATCGTGCAGCATTACGATCACCGGACCGGGTTCATTCCGGTGACGTTCGACAATCTCGTCGATTGTCTTGAGAGAATCCTGGTTCAGTCTCTCCATCACAGCTCCTCCTTCATTCGCTGAGCCTGCAGCCAGCTGAACAATAAGTCGATTCCAACTGACAGCAGAATAATAACGATCGTCCACGCGACGATTCCGGCGGTATCAAGATTCAGTCTTGCATAGTTCATACTGCGCCCGATTCCGCTTCGTACCTGACCGAGAATTTCAGCCATAATACCTACTTTAAGCCCGAGTCCTGCAGCCGTTTTTCCAGTCGCAAGCATCTCAGGGACAAGATCCGGCAGAACTCTGTATTTCAGCCGGAAGAAGAATGTTTCAGGGTAAATCTGTTCGACTTCCCTGAGTGTTTCATCGGTACCTGCAAGCCGGTTAGAGAATGCATTGGCAAATACCGGAAACAGAATCATGAAACTGACAGCACTCACTGCACCTTCTGCGCCGAGCCATATCAGGGCAATAACGATATAGCTGATATTCGGAATCGTACGCGTAATGACCAGCAGCGGTGAGACGCACATCTGGAAACGCGGAAACCGTTCCGCAAGAATACTGATGACAAGTGCTGCGGCAAATGACAGAAAGAATCCCTTCGCAACGCGAAACAGCGTTGAACCGACCGCACCGTAAAACTCCGGTTTCCGGAACAGTTCAAGCGTACGGGAAAGTGTTTCCAGCGGATAAGGAATCAGAATATCGTTGTGAACACTGACTGCGGCAATGTGCCACAGAACCAGTATAAAAATCACGCTGAAAACATGTTCTTTCTTCATGCCTCAACAATTATAGCATGTAAACAGTAAAAAAACGGCTGAATCACAGCCGTTACACACTGAAACAGGCAGTCGGTATCTGCCTGTTTCAGCTCTTTGCTTTTTTAAAATCTTCAGCTTACTTGATGATTGTGGACTCAGCATCGGTGATTCCGAAGAGTTCGCCGAATTTCTTGAGTTCTTCAGTGTGTTCGGATGCACGAACAACATTGATGTTCAGACGCTTCCAGACCTTGGCAACGATCTGTGCGCTCGGGATTCCGAGAGCTTCTGCACCGCCTGCACTTTCAATTGCCTTGACAATTGCTTCTTCACCAAGATCGCCTGCCGCAAGAGAGAATACATTCATTACCGCAAACAGACCGTCAATGTCTGCTTTCTTTTCCGCATAAGCATCTTCACGTACGAACAGTGCAGCCTGCGGGAATCCGCTGCCGTCGCCCCAATGGCTCTGTACATCATCGATGATCTCGAGTTCCTTGCCGCTTTCCTTCGCCTTGGCGATAATCGCGGTTGCGTTAGGTTCTGCCAGCATTGCGACATCCGCATTGCCTGCCATCAGCGCAGCACTTGCGTCTGGGGTGCTGTTGTACCAGGTAACAGTGCTCATATCGAGAGACTCGCCGTAAACTTCGCTGAATACCTTTCCGGTTACAGACTGTTCACCAAAGGACGCAACATTGGTCCAGGTGGACGCATCTGCTTCTGTGCCCTTCGGACCAACAATATACAGGTTGCCCCAGGTCACAACACCGAGCATCTTATACGGGGATTTGCCGGCTTCCGCAAGTTTCATACCGAGATTGCTCGGCGCAACGATAATGTCATATTCGGGTTCCGGATTGACAAGCGCTGCCTGCAGCGGATCTGCACCTTCGACAAAGTCTACCTTAACACCGCTTACGACGGCCGGTACCAGTGACAGCGCCGGTGCGCCGGACGGAGACAGAACCTTGAGATCAACATTGACATCAGCGTTGCCCTCTAAGACAGCGTTGATATCGATGCCAGCCCCCTCTGCTGCCTGCTCAACGGTTTCTGCAGCCTGTTCGACTGCTTCTTTTGCTTCTTCAGGAAGCGCACTGGCTGCCGGAACCTGTTCCGATGTTGCAGTTCCGCAGCCCGCAAGCATCAGTCCTGCCAGTAATACACTTAAAAACTTTTTCATCTTTCCTCCAGTCAAAGTTTCTGATATGCCGTCTTGACGGTAATCCCATCGATCTTTCCGAGCTTTCCTGTCATCGCACTGATCATTTCATTCGGTGCATCCACCGCCACACTGATCAGCGAAACATTCTTTGCCCGGTACGGGATTCCCATCCGGCCTATCACATAGGAACTGTATTCATGAAGAATACGATTCACTTCATCTGCCGCATCAATATTCTCAACGACAATTGCGATTACAGCGATTCTTGTTTCCATCATTCTCTCCTTTACCGAAAAAAGCCCCGTCAAATGACAAGGCTCAGCAGAAAAATAATTGAATACTTGCTGCCTCGTATCGCTCCGAATCACTCATTGCGGTCAGATGACAGTAACTACTATATCATTATTTTTTCAAACATCAATATTCATGACTCGACTCTCGGAATACAGAAAAAGGAAACTGCTTCGCGCAGTTTCCCTTTGTTCATTCAATTACTTTGAATATACCGCGTAGAGGTAAAGGTTGGATCCGGTGTTCTTGATGAATGCGCCCGGTTTCCATCTGACATATCCGGTATTAGCGGCATAGTCCCAGCCAATCAGATGCATTCCTTCCGGTGCCCAGGATACGGTTTTCGGCGCAACCCAGTACTGACCGACGTATGCAGTATACTGAATGCCATCTGCTTCCATGACGTTCTTGTGGTTGAAGTCAACATCGGAGGACGGTACAGGTGTCGGAGCCGGTGCGGGTTTGTCTCCGCCCTGTCCGCCGGAGCCCTGTTTTACAAGATGCGGTGTTCCATCACTGCCGAACCACCAGTAGTTGTTGTAGTCATCACGATAGATGTAGTATCCATCAGCGCTGCGGTAGGAATAATAGTAGGTATAGTTATTGATTCCCGGTTTCCAGTAGCTTCCTTCCGGATAACCATAGGTCCAGCGCTGCGGGATTCCGCCCTGCGCAAACCACCAGGTATTTCCATATCCGTCGGTATAGACGTTATAT
>JAFOLE010000157.1 GCA_017419465.1 Solobacterium sp.
CCATATTGTTCCGGGATCGACGTTGGTACACGATGGCGAACATGCACATAATGCATTGATCAGGGAACTTGATCTTGTGGATGAAGCTTATAAGGCAGACCTCAAAGATAAGAACTATCTTGAGAACATGGCTCTTATCAATAATATGTGTTCCTGGCTTAAGAGATATATCTACCGTTTCATAGGCATGCGGACAGATAACCTGCAATCATATCTGAACTGGTTTGTATACCTGTTCAGAGTGAAAGGCGCTACAGACAGATGGCCGAAGATGAATCGTATCTTAAGGCATCTGGTATTGACAGACACCACCTATAAACGAGCATCTAAACAGTAAGCATCACCAGAATTGTTTACTGTTAGAAAAACTTATAAGAGTACGTTGCAATTGCAATGTACTTTTTCTTTTTCTGCAGGTATAGTATGCCTCGTGCAAAGAGAGGATAAAAATAACTATGCATATGAAAAAACTGATCAGTGTATTCGCTGCTGCAGCAATGGGACTTTCCCTGGCAGGATGCAGCTCCCAGCCGGCAGCGGATGAAAAAACACCTGAACCGCAGGTAACGGCTTCCGCAGAACCGGAAGTCACAGAGGATACAACCGAAATCAATATCGGCGTGCTCAAAGGCCCGACCGGCATGGGTGCCGTCGGACTCATGAATGATGCCGACAGCGGTGTCTATCCGTATTATCACTTCAGCCTGATTCCAGAAGTTACCGATGTGGTCGCAAGACTGTCCAACGGTGAACTGGATATGGGTGCACTGCCGACCAATGTTGCCGCAAACCTTTATGCAAAGACAAACGGCAATGTCGAGATTATTGCTATCAACTGCCTCGGCGTGCTCTATATTCTGGAAAACGGCGATACCGTTCATTCTGTTGAGGATCTGAAAGGCCGTACAATTTACTGCAACGGTCAGGGATCCAATCCGGAATACATGATCAACTATGTTCTGAAGCAGCACGGACTGACTCCGGGCGAAGACGTGGATGTTCAGTTTGCGGATGCTTCCGAGATCTCCACAAAGATGATCACCGGTGATATCGATCTGTGCATGCTGCCGGTACCGGCTGTTACAACGATTCTGATGAAGAATGAAAATGTCCGCAAGGCACTTGATATGACGGATGAATATGCCGCTGCAGCCAATGACGGCAGTGTCCTGACCATGGGCTGCCTGGCCGCAAGAAAGGAATTCATTGAAGAACATCCGGAAGCTGTCAATCAGTTCCTTGCAAACTATGCCGCAAGCGTGGAAACAGTTCTGGGTGATCTCGATGCTTCCGCAGAGCTTGTTGCAAAATATGAAATCACCGGAAATGCCCAGGTCGCAAAGGCAGCTCTGCCTGATGCAAGCATTGTCTGCATCACAGGTGCTGATCTGAAGCCGGCTCTGGAAGGCTATTTCCAGGTACTGTTTGACGCGGAACCGTCATCCGTCGGCGGCGCAATGCCGGGTGATGACTTCTACTATGTTCCGGCGGAATAAGCTTTTCACCGGTATAACTGTATTAATCTTCTGGCTCGGTGTCTGGGCAATTGCTGCGCGTGCGGTGAATCAGGAGCTCCTGATTCCTGCTCCGGCGGCAGTTGCCCGTCACCTTTATCGTATTATGACCTCGGGAACATTCCTGCGTGTTGTCAGCACATCGCTGCTGCGGGTGCTGGGCGGTTTTGTCTGCGGGTGTCTGTGCGGTGTGGTGCTGGCGGTTGCATGCAGTATATCGCCGGTGCTGAATGCACTGCTGTATCCGGCAGTGCGCATTATCAGTTCGATTCCGGTCACAAGCTTCATTATCCTTGTAATGCTGTGGCTGAAGTATACCTATGTGCCGGTATTCATTGCGGCACTGCTTGTAACTCCGATTGTTTTCGGAAATGTCAGAACAGGAATTCAGGAAACTGATCCGCTGCTTCTGGAAGTAGCAAAGGTCTACCGTTTTACCCGGCTGAAGACACTGATGAAGGTATATGTTCCTTCCGTCATGCCTTATTTCTACTCCGGTGCGCTGACTTCCCTGGGACTTGCCTGGAAGGCAGGCATTGCGGCCGAGGTTCTGGCACTGCCGAAAAACGCAATCGGCAGCGGCATGTATTATTCCAAGCTGTACCTGGAAACGGCGGACCTGTTTGCCTGGACGGTTGTTGTAGTTGCATTCAGCTTCTTCTTTGAAAAGCTCATGCAGTATCTCATGAAGAAGCGGAAGGAACAGGAGGGTGAAAAATGAAAGTGAATTCTCTTGTTGTCCGCTATGATGAAAAGCTTGTCCTCGATCATTTTTCTGCAGAATTCGGAAACGGGATCACCTGCATTGCCGGTCCGAGCGGTTACGGAAAGACGACGCTGCTCAGCTGCATTGCCGGACTGATCGTACCGGAAAGCGGAACGATTGAAGGCAGGCCGGAGCGCATCTGCATGATGTTCCAGGAAGACCGTCTGTTTCCCTGGATGAGCGCATTGGAAAACATTACGGTCGTCTGTGACGATGAAGAGAAAGCCCGTCATTATCTCAGGGCAGTCGAGCTCGGAAACGAGGAAGCCAGCATGCCCCGTGAACTTTCCGGCGGAATGCGCCGAAGGGTTGCTCTTGCCAGAGCACTGGCATTTGAAAGCGATATGCTGCTGATGGATGAACCGTTCAAGGGCATGGATCTTCCGCTGGTGGAACGGCTTGTTCCGCTGATCAGAGAAAAGAATATACCTGTGATTCTGTCAACGCATTCCCCCGAAGAACAGGCAATTATCGGGGGAAAAATACTGGAGATGGATAAACTGTGATCAAGATAGCATTGTACGGAAAGGGCGGCATCGGCAAATCGACGACCGCCTCAAATCTCAGCATGGCTCTGAGTGAAATGGGATATAAAGTAATGCAGGTCGGCTGCGATCCGAAAGCAGATTCTACCGGCGCACTGTGCGGCGGCAGAAGAATTACGACGGTGCTTGATGCCATCCGTGAAAAGGGAAATGACGTAGCGCTCGGCGATATCGTGACGGTCGGGGACGGCGGCGTCATCTGCATTGAAGCAGGCGGACCGACACCCGGTGTCGGCTGTGCCGGCAGGGGTATTATCACTGCATTTGAAAAAATGGAGAAACTCGGTGCATTTGAAGTATATCAGCCTGATGTCGTGATTTACGACGTGCTCGGAGATGTTGTATGCGGCGGTTTTGCAATGCCGATCAGAAACGGCTATGCCCGCAATGTATTTGTCGTAACTTCCGGAGAGAAGATGGCGATGTATGCGGCCGGCAATATTGCTCTGGCAGTAGACAGCTTCAAAGCCAGAGGATATGCAAGGATGCGCGGAATCCTGCTGAACTGCAGAAATGTGGAAAATGAACTGGAAACAGTAGAAAAGTTCGCGGATTCCATTGAGACAAAAATCGTTCATGTGATTCCGAGAGACGGTATTGTCCAGCAGGCAGAAGATCTCGGGAAGACGGTTATTGCGGCATTCCCGAAGAGTGCCATGGCGGAAACATACCGGATGATGGCCCGGGACGTGCTGAAGGAGTGCGAAGAATGATTGCCGATCAGACAAACGGACTGCCGCGCTACTGCCACCCGTATCACGGGGGCTGGGATGTCGCCAGAATTGCCCTGGATATCCCGGAAAGCAGGATCCTGTTTGTATGTCCGGTTTCCTGTGCCCGGATTATCTGTCTGAATGCCGTGAAATACGGATACAAGGACAGGATTGATGTCCTGGCACTTACGGAAGATGATATCGTCTCAGGCAATTATGAGGAGAAGACGATTGAAGCAGCGTGTTATGTCCTGGATCATCTGGAGAAACTTCCGAAAGCACTGATTCTGTATGTCAGCTGCATTGATGCGATGCTCGGCAACGACCATTCCTTTCAGACACAGGAAATCATGGACCGTTATCCGGGCGTGAACTGCTTTGTGCTGAAGATGTGTCCGATTACCCGCTACAGCGGTGATCTGCCGCTGGTAGCCCTGCAGCATGATATGTATGCACCGCTTCCCGAAGCAAAGGTGCCGCATACGAAAACTGCGGTATTCATCGGAACGAATATTGCCTACAGTCCGGAGAATGAACTGGTCCGGCTGCTGGAAGACAGCGGATACAGAGCGCTGCATATTCAGGCTTCAGACAGTTATGATGACTATCTGGCAGTCAGGGAAAGTTCCCTGAACCTCTGCCTGATGCCGTTTGGAAAATCGGCATGCGAAATGCTGAAGGAGCGGTATGATACACCGTTTGTTCCGTATTTTGCCAGATATGACTATGGATCCATACGCAGCACACTGAGTGCGGTCTGCAGTGCCCTGGACCTGCCGCTGCCGGATTTTGCGGCGCTTGAAGCAGAAACAACGCGGATTCTGAAAGAAACTGCGGAATATATCGGGGATACGGAAATCGTGATCGACGGCATTGCAACACTGTTCCCGGATACTCTGAGGAGCACGCTGGAATCATGCGGATTCCGCATCAGAAGAGTATATTCCGACAGTGTGGACAGAAAACTGCCGGATCTGGACAGCGGTGAAGTGACAATGCCGCTGCGCCGTTCCTACAAATCCGATGACAATGTCATTGCCATCGGCATGGTGTCTGCTTCATTTGAGGGAGCCGGCAATGCAATTGATATCTTTTATGATAACGGCTGGTGGGGACATGACGGCCTGCGGAAAATTTCTGCAGAAATCCGGAATGCATATGATCATCCCCGCAGTTCTGAAATGATCAGGGAGGAGACAAGAAGATGAAGGATCTGTATCTGAATCTTCCTCCGTTTGCACCGGATTACGGCGGAGTCTGCGAAGTTCTGTATGAACTCGGCGGCCTCGTACTGATCCATGATGCATCGGGCTGTACAGTCAATTATGTTTCCTTCGATGAGCCGAGATGGCACCGTTCCGGCGGAATGGTCTATTCAAGCGGTCTGACGGAAATTGATGCGGTCATGGGCAATGATGATGTGCTGATAGAAAAGGCGCTGAAAGCCGCTGAAATCCTGCATCCTTCACTGATTGCCTATGTCGGCAGCTCAGTTCCGATGATTGTCGGAACGGACTTTGATGGTATTGCGGCCGAAACAGAAGCACGCAGCGGCATTCCTGCCTTCGGGTTTGATGCCAACGGCATTCACAGCTATATCTGCGGTGCTTCAAAAGCAATGGAAGCACTTGTCAGGAGATTTGCCGGTGAAAAGACGGAGAGCAGGGGGACCCTGATCCTCGGTCTTCTGCCGATGGATGATGCAGATCTGAATGCATCCCGGCGGATGATTGATCTGTTTGAGGACAGAAGAGCAGTGCTCTCACTCGGCTGCAGCCTGGATGACTGGAAGAATGCACAGAATGCACAGAAATGCATCGTTGTTTCTTCGGCCGGACTCAGGGCGGCGGAGTATCTGAAGCAGACATACGGAATCCCGTATGAAACAGGTCTGCCGCTGAAACCGTGCCGGAAACAGCACAGCAGTCTTCTGGTCATTGGTGAAGATATCCGTGCCCATTCCATGGCGCAGGCGCTGGGAAATGCAGATGCACTGGATCTGTTTTCCCCGGATGGACTGAGCAGGTATCATACTGCGGATGAAGATGAAATTGCCGGAATCATTTCCGGATATGAGAATGTTATTGCGGATCCGTGCTTTGCACCGATGGTGAAAGGGAACTTTATCCCGATGCCGACAGTATCCGTATCCGGAGGAATCTTCCGGGAAACGGTATCTGTGACCGATACGGAAGGCATTGCGCAAATGCTGAAATGAAAGATCCTGCAAAGGGATCTTTTATTATGTCTGCATTAATATTCCCGGCGGTCATGCATATAAAGCACAGGGGTATTGGAAACGTTTACATTTATGCTTGTGATTTCTGTCACGGGTGCTAAAATAAGAATATAAAAGTCCGGTAAGGACAAAGAGAGGAAAGAAAATATCA
>JAFOLE010000158.1 GCA_017419465.1 Solobacterium sp.
GTCAAACAGCGTCGCTTTGATATCAACAACAGGATAACCTGCCACAAGACCGTTGTTCAGTGCAACCACGAGACCCAGCTGGGTCGGCTTGATGTACTCCTTCGGAATCGAACCGCCGACAGTCGCATCGACGAACTCGAAGCCCTTGCCCTCATTCGGCTCGAAGCGGATCCATACATGACCGTACTGGCCGTGACCGCCGGTCTGACGTACGAACTTACCTTCGCACTCTGCTGTGCCGCGGATCGTTTCACGATACGCAACCTGCGGAGCACCGGCTGTCGCCTCTACCTTGAACTCGCGCTTCATGCGGTCCATGATGATGTCCAGCTGAAGTTCACCGACACCGGCGATGATCGTCTGTCCGGTTTCCTCATCCGTATAGGTGCGGAATGTCGGGTCTTCTTCGGCGAGCTTGGCAAGCGCATCGTCCATCTTCTGGCCGTCCTGCTTTGTCTTCGGCTCAACCGACATCTGGATAACCGGCTCCGGGAATACCATCGACTCAAGAATGATCGGATGGTTCTCGTCGCACAGTGTATCACCGGTTGTGGTGTTCTTGAGACCTACCGCACCGGCGATGTCGCCTGCGTAGACCTCAGTGATGTCTGCACGGTGGTTCGCATGCATGCGGACCAGACGTCCGAAACGCTCACGCTTGTCCTTCGATGCATTCAGCACATAGCTTCCTGCTGTTGCGACACCGGAGTATACGCGGAAGTATGTAAGACGTCCTACGAACGGGTCAGTCGCAACCTTGAATGCAAGTGCGCTGAACGGTTCGTTGTCATCTGCGTGACGGTCTTCCTCATCACCGTTCTCAAGGTGACCCTTGATCGCAGGAATGTCGGTCGGCGCCGGCAGATAGTCGACAACCGCATCCAGAACCAGCTGAACGCCCTTGTTCTTATATGCACTTCCGCACAGAACCGGGAAGAACTCCGCGGTCAGAACGCCGGCACGAATCGCACGCTTGACTTCTTCAATGGTCGGCTCCTCACCTTCGAGGACCTTCATCATGACATCGTCATCGTAGTCTGCGATTGCCTCAAGCATTGCCTGATGCATCTCGGTTGCCTTATCCAGATACTGCGCATCAATGTCTGTGACCTTGATGTCAGTGCCCTGGTCGTTGTTGTACATGTGCTGCTTCATCGTAACCAGATCGATGATTCCGCGGAAACTCTGTTCTGCGCCGATCGGCATCTGAATTGCAGCGGCCTTTGCGCCAAGACGGTTTCCGATGGAGTTGACAGACATATCGAAGTCCGCACCGGTCGCATCCATCTTGTTGGAGAATACGATACGCGGTACACGGTACTCGGTAGCCTGACGCCATACGGTTTCAGTCTGCGGCTCAACACCTGCTTTGGAGTCCAGAACGGTTACAGCACCGTCGAGTACACGCAGGGAACGTTCAACTTCAGCGGTGAAGTCAACGTGACCCGGAGTATCGATGATGTTGATCTGGCAGTCCTTCCACTGACAGGTTGTCGCAGCGGATGTGATTGTAATACCACGCTCCTGTTCCTGCGCCATCCAGTCCATCTGGGACGCGCCGTCATGGGTCTCACCAATCTTGTGTATCTTTCCTGTGTAATACAGAATACGCTCGGTTGTCGTTGTCTTTCCGGCATCGATATGAGCCATGATTCCGATATTACGAATTTTATTGAGTGGGAACTCTCTCGGCATAAATCGCTCCTTTCCTTATCTTTGCGTATG
Organism: Solobacterium sp.; assembly: GCA_017419465.1. Classification (GTDB taxonomy): domain Bacteria; phylum Bacillota_I; class Bacilli_A; order Erysipelotrichales; family Erysipelotrichaceae; genus Bulleidia. The sequence goes on from JAFOLE010000158.1 coordinate 1,726, forward strand.
CTTTGCTGATTACCAGCGGAAGTGTGCGAATGCCTTGTTCGCCTCTGCCATCTTGTGGGTATCTTCCTTCTTCTTTACAGAAGCGCCGGTTCCGTTTGCAGCATCCATGATTTCAGCCGCAAGACGGCGTTCCATTGTCGGCTCATGACGCAGACGGGAGTAGTTAACGAGCCAGCGGAGGCCGAGTGTCAGTTTGCGCTCTGCAGAAACTTCAACCGGTACCTGGTAGTTGGCACCGCCGACACGGCGAACCTTGAGCTCGAGAGCCGGCATGACATTTCCGAGTGCCTTCTCGAAGACAACCATCGGATCTTCACCGGTCTTCTCACCAACGATGTTGAATGCATCGTAGAGAATTGTCTGCGCTGTTCCGCGCTTACCATCGAGCATGATCTTGTTGATCAGCTTTGTGACGAGTTTTGAATTGTAAATCGGATCAGGAAGTACGTCACGCTTCGCTATATAACCTTTTCTAGGCATCTCTTACATTCCTCCTGTCTTATTTGCCCTTCTTCGGCTTCTTCGCGCCGTAGAGAGAACGGCTCTGGTTACGTCCGTCAACACCTGCGCAGTCGAGTGTGCCGCGGATAATGTGGTAACGAACACCCGGGAGATCCTTGACACGGCCGCCGCGGATCATGACAACGGAGTGCTCCTGCAGGTTGTGACCGACACCCGGAATGTAAGCTGTAACTTCCATGCCGTTGGAGAGACGGACACGGGCGTACTTACGAAGCGCAGAGTTCGGCTTCTTCGGTGTCATTGTGCCGACACGGGTGCAGACACCACGCTTCTGCGGAGAACTGATACGTGTGTTCTTCTTTTTCAGCGAGTTGTATCCGCGGTTCAATGCCGGGGACTTTGATTTGTAAACTTTGTCGGTACGGCCCTTGCGTACCAGCTGATTTATTGTAGGCATTTCTTTCTCCTTTCGCCCTATATGCACACACATCCAAGTGTGCCGTTTCTCAGCCAAATTTTAAGCTTTGCGCATCACAAAGCCATTTTTCGCCAAGCACGATTGATAATAATCTCAGAAATATGCGATGTCAACGCTTTTTTGTCAATTTTGCCAAAAATCCACACATCCGGGCGTGCCGGATGCCGTTTTTGCCCGGTTTGACGTAAAAACACCGCCGTTCAGGCGGTGTCTGACTGTAATAATATAAATCCTTCTTGTTCAGAGGTTGGTTCTGAGCAGATTGACTACGGATGCGGCATCGATTCCTTCCGCGAACTTCTCTGCCGCAAAATCAAGGAGCTTCTTTTCAATCAGGTTGCTTTTGCGGTAATTCTGCACAAGTTTCTTCTCTGCCGCAGACAGACGGATCGATGTGGACGTTTTCTTCTTTGCGGCGGAAGTCTTCTTTTTCTTCGAGGAGGATGCCGGCTTCTTTGCGGCTGGCTTCCGCTCCACGATATCCATTCCGCTGAAATTCACAATACTGTTATCCATAGGACCGCTCCTTTATAAATAAGAAACTATTTCTTTATCGGTCGGGATGCCTGCCCGGCCGCCGATCTGCGTGCACTTGAGCGCTGCGGCGATGGTCGCATAGCGGATTGCCTGCCGTACATCATAGCCCCGCATATAGGCCGCGATGAACGCTCCGTTGAATACATCTCCTGCGCCGGTGGAATCCACTGCCTTTACGGAATAGCCCGGGAACACTTCCACGTGTCCGTCAATCCATGCAAGACATCCGTGCGTGCCCTGGGTGGAGATCAGCACCTTCGGTCCGCGGTCCGCAAAGTACGCCAGTCCGTCTTCCGCAGTCCCGGTACCCGAGACCATTCTGGAATACGGCGCGCTCATGATCAGGATGTCAGCCTGCTCTGCCATCTTCCGGTTCTGTTCCAGATCTTTTTCCATATGCCGGCCGTCCACCGATACCATGATGTGATTCTGCTTTGCGATTTCGATGGCTGCCATCGCATTGTCATAACGGGTTCCGTCAACGTGGAGAATATCGCTGTTCTTAATGACCGCAATCTGGTCCTCATTCCACTCAATCGGCGGAAGCGTGTTACTGCATACAAATTTCGTGCGGGTGCCGGTTTCCGGGTTGACCATGATTTCAGAGTGCGGAGAAGTTCCTCCCGGCAC
>JAFOLE010000159.1 GCA_017419465.1 Solobacterium sp.
CTTTGTCAGCCATACCCCGTTTGCCGAGCGGTAAAACCGGTATCCGCTGCGGTACATTTCACCCGCAAGCACGATATAAATCACCGGTTTCCCGTGCCGTGATCCGACACTGCGGGCGGTCTCTGTATCCGGGGAAAGATGCACATACAGCCGGCTCATCGGACGAAGGCCCTCGCGTTCGATGGACGCAACACTTTTTTCACCGGTTCCGTGATACAGCATCTCCGGCGGTTCTGTTTCCGCAAGATCGGCATCGATCGGAATCGAATGGCCCTGATTGGCACGAATGCGGGACTTGTCCGCGTTGAAGGAGTAGCGCTGTTTTTCATCGGTGCGGACGATCTCCTCCAGCAGTTCCATTGTAAGCGGATGCGTCCGGTTTACGCCTTCGATCAGTTCCTGCGTATCCGCCCAGCCATGGTCATCGAGGGTGATTCCGATGACTTCCGGCTTATGCCGCAGGATCAGGGAAATATATTTGCTTGTCGATTTCAGATCACTCATCGGTCTTCTCCTTTCTTCAGATGCGGCCGGATCTTTTCCAGCAGGATCCGGTCCGCCGGCAGGAAATCCACGGAATCCAGTTCCTCTTCCGAAAGCCAGCGGGAATCCTCCGCTTCCTTCAGAAAGAGATCGCCGCTGCGGATGCGCGCCAGAAAGCAGTCCATCGAAAGGTGAAAGGCGGGATAGTCGGTCTCAATCGTATCGAGCAGTTCCAGCACCTCGATATCGGTATCGAGTTCTTCGAGGATCTCCCTGTGCAGGGCTTCCTGCGGGGTTTCACCGGCCTCGATCTTTCCGCCGGGGAATTCCCATTTGTCCTTGTATTCTCCATAGCCGCGCTGTACCGCAAATACCTGTCCGTGTTCCACAATGACGGCAGCGGTGACGCGCAGTGTTTTACGTTCATTCTCTGTCATACGCTGTCATTATACGTTCGTTCTCCGGATCACGCGGGCTTTCTTCTTCACATCCGGGGAATCGGGAGTATAATTCATCCCGTGACGAAATTCAGAAGAAACCGGCATCGGCAGACAACCAGCGTGAATATGACCAGCGGATCGATCGTAAAACAGATCATCCTGTTTTCACTTCCGCTGATGCTGGGAAATGTATTCCAGATGCTGTATAACACCGTGGATATGATCGTGGTCGGAAACTTTGTGGGCAAGGAGGCCCTTGCGGCAGTCGGCTCCACCTCCATGATCACCAACATGGCCGTCTTCTTTTTCAATGGCTTTTCGGTCGGTGCCTCGGTTGTGATCGCACGGCAGTTCGGATCGGACAATCAGGAACGGCTTCACTCCGCCATTGAAACAACGATGGCGATGACCTTTCTGATTTCCGCGATATTTACGGTGCTCGGTGTATTCGGCGTCGGGCCGATGCTGCGGTTCATGGCAACACCGGAAGATGTCTTCCCGCAGGCGTCCGTCTATGTGCGCATCTACTTCTGGGGCATTGCCGGACTTCTGATCTACAACATGGGAAGCGGTATTCTGCGCTCGGTCGGCGATACGACACGCCCGCTGTACTTCCTGATTCTTACAAGTCTTATGAATATCGTGCTTGACCTGCTGTTTGTGGTGGTCTTCCATGCGGGCATAGCCGGCGTTGCCTATGCGACGATCATTTCGCAGTTTGTCTCTGCCGGACTGATTCTCCTGCTGCTAACGCGGACAGACGATATTTACAAACTGACCTGGCATGACCTGCATATCGATAAGGACCATCTGAAAATGATTTTCTCAGTCGGACTTCCGGCCGGCATCCAGTCGGTCATCACCGCATTCTCGAATGTCTTTGTGCAGTCCTATATCAACTACTTCGGCTCGGATGTCATGGCCGGCTGGAGCACCTACAACAAGCTCGACCAGTTCGTGATGCTGCCGATGCAGAGCATGGCCGCTGCCGCGACAACCTTTGTGTCTCAGAATGTCGGTGCCGGAAAGGAAGAGCGTGCAGAGAACGGAACCGTGATCACGGTCGGTCTTGCGCTTGCGGTCACCGGTGTGATCATTCTCATCATTTATCTGTTTGCGCCGGCTTCGATTCAGCTGTTCTCCAGCGAACCGGAAGTCATCCGGTACGGCAGCCTGTTCATCCGGACAAACATGCTGTTTATTTCGTTCAATGTCATCAACCATACGCTGGCCGGTGCGCTGCGCGGACGCGGGGATTCCCGCGGACCGATGGTCATCATGCTGACAAGCTTTGTCGTAATACGGCAGATCTATCTCTTTGTCATGACCCGTTTCATCATGAATACGCCGCGTGTTGTCGGCTTCGGCTATCCGGTCGGCTGGACGGCCTGTGCGATTCTGGAAGTCCTGTATTACCTGCGCGGCAGAAAGCAGCGTGCGGCATACCGCAGGGCAGACTAGGCAGATTACTGTGAATGTGTATAATGGATGGGACGAACAGGAGAACAACTGAAATGATAAAAAAATTAGCCATTGCGGCTGCTGCATTGCTGATGCTTACCGGCTGCAGTAAATCAGAATTCGCAATGACATCAACTCCCGCTGTTACCGAAATCACCGCAGTGAATGCGGACACGGACTCCGCTGCCTCCGGAGCCATGACCGTAGGAGAAGGCCAGTGTGTAGTGATCAGTGCGAATATTGACAAGGGTGAAATGAACATCATGTTCAAGGACCATACCGGAAATATCGAACTGAGTGAGGCGATCAAGGATCAGAGCCTGAACAGTTATCCGCTGCCGGCCGGGGAATATGATGTGACGGCGACCGTCACGGAGAAAGCCTCCGGTTCCATCACGGTACTGATCATGGATGAGAGCGCATTTGATCCGCAGAACTTTGATCTTGAGAGTGCAGTGGAAGCCGCCGGTTCCCTCAGCTGAATTGTTTCTGAACAGATATGCAGAACTTACCGCATATCTGTTTTCTTTTTGCCGGTCTCCTGATGTGCAGAATTGTGAAATTCGAACCAGAAAAAAGTTTTTAGCACTCTCCACTTGACAGTGCTAAATAGTGGAACTATAACATGGGTGTAAAGGAAATCAGAGAAGATTCCGAAGGTGATTCACAGAGTCCAAACCCTCCATTCCCCTTACATAAGACATAGTTCATTCAATGGAAAGAACAATGGATTAAGTAAAGGAGGTAAATGCACTATGTTGGTACCTGAACTGTTTACAGAGAATTTATTTGACAACTGGTTTGATGATTTCGGACTGGAGAAGGAGATGAACCGTCTCAACCGCAGACTCTACGGCAAGCGTGCCGGACGGGAGATGCTGACCGATGTCCGGGAACACGAGGATCATTATGCACTTGAGATCGACCTTCCGGGTTTTAAGAAGGAAGACATCACGGTGGAACTGGAAAACGGCTATCTGACCATCACCGCAAACAAGGGTCATGAACAGAATGAAAAGGATAAGGAAGGCACTATTATCCGTCAGGAGCGTTATGCCGGCACGATGTCCAGATCCTTCTATCTGGGTGAGAACTACCGGACCGAAGATATCAAGGCGTCGTTTGAGGGAGGTGTGCTTACCCTGAATGTTCCGAAGAAAGAGGAACCGAAACAGATCGAGCATCCGCATCAGATCATGATTGAATGACGGACTGTCACAGCAGAGGGGCTGTGAGGTCCTGCATGAACAGGGCCGACGGCCCTTTTTTCTTTCGGAGAAATGAACCATCCATGGCAGGAGTCAAGAAGTTAGAGTATACTAACATCCGGAGGCAGCACACATGGAACGTAAGACAGAAATCAAGCAGGCATATAAGAGTCTCGGCAAAGCCCACAGTATCTATGACAATATGATGCTCGGCACAAATGCCCTGGGCAGGCTGATCCTGAAGGCGGTATGGCAGATGACGCAGGAGGATGCGCTGGAATATCAGGCAAAGTCCTTTGAACATATTCCGGCAGACTTTTCCGGCTCGATTCTGGAGGTTCCGGTTGGCACCGGCGTGATTTCCATGCCGGTATTCAAAACTTTTCCGAAGGCAGACATTACCTGCCTTGATTATTCCCCGAAGATGATGGAAAGCGCCCGGCAGCGGGCAGAGGAAATGAATATTTCCAGCATCCGGTTTGTACAGGGAGATGTCGGCGCACTGCCGTTTGAGGATAACAGCTTTGACATTGTGGTTTCCCTGAACGGATTCCATGCATTCCCGGACAAGGAGGCCGCATACCGGGATACCTTCCGTGTGCTGAAACCGGGCGGACAGTTCATGGGCTGTTTCTATGTGAAGGACGCAAACCCGCATACCGACAAGTGGATCAGCGGCATCTATGTGAAAAAGGGATTCTTTACGCCGCCGTTTGAAACGGTTGAAAGTCTCCGGGAGCGGCTTTCTTCCATGTATGAATCCGCAGATGTTTCGAATGTGAAAAGCATCGCTGTATTCCATTGCGTGAAAGCGAAGGAATGAAGCGGAAGCGTTTCAAAAACGCCGCAGGATGTGTAGAATAACTGCGGTGAACAAGGAGAGAATGCAGTATGGCATGTACAACGATTCTGGTCGGAAAACTGGCCAGTTATGACGGATCGACAATGATTGCACGCACCGATGACGGGCATTTCGATGTAAAGAAAACCATTGTCGTAAACCCGGAAGATCAGAAAAATGAATATACCAGTGTCATCGGACACCGGAAGGTAACGCTTCCCGACAATCCGATGCGCTATACCGCAAGCCCGAGTGTTGATCCGAAAGAAGGTATCTGGGCAGCCAGCGGAATCAATGAAGCGAATGTCGGAATGACCGCAACCGAGACGATCACGTCCAACCCGCGGGTGCTCGGTGCCGACCCCTATGTGGTCTATAAGGCTAAGACCGATACCGAGGAAGAACAGCCCGGAGGTCTTGGCGAAGAGGATCTTGTCGTCCTGGTGCTTCCGTATATTCACTCCGCACGGGAAGGCGTAAAACGCCTGGGTGCGCTGCTGGAAGAATACGGAACCTACGAAGCCAACGGCATCGGATTCAACGATGCGGATGAAGTATGGTGGCTGGAGACCATCGGCGGTCATCACTGGATGGCGCGCCGGGTAAAGGACGAGGAATATGTGATCATGCCGAATCGTCTCGGCATCGACTTCTTTGACTTTGAGGATGCCTACGGAGAACAGGAAAACTTCATGTGCTCTGCCGATCTGAAGGAGTTTACGGAGAAGTACCACCTGAATCTGAATCAGGGAGAAGAATTCAACCCGCGCTATGCCTACGGATCGCACAGTGACGCAGACCATATTTACAATAACCCGCGCGGCTGGTTCATGGCCCGTTACTTCAATCCGAACACGTATGTCTGGGATGGGCCGAATGCGGATATCCGGCCGGAGTATGATGATATTCCCTGGGCACTGGTGCCGGAAAAGAAAATCACTCCGGAAGATGTGAAATATATTCTTTCCTCTTACTACCAGGGCACCCCGTACAACCCGTATCAGAAAGCGGAAGATCCCCGCAAGGGAATTTACCGCCCGATCGGCATCAGCCGCACGGGCATCACCGTTCTCTGTCAGATCCGCGGCTATATGCCGAAGGAACTGCAGGGCATCGAGTGGATCACCTACAGCTCCAATGCGTTCAATGCGATGATTCCGCTCTACACGAATGTGACGTCACTGCCGAAGTATGTCAGTGAGGTTGCCCTGGATGTATCGACGGAAAACTTCTACTGGGCAAGCCGTCTGATCGGCCTGCTTGCGGATCCGCATTACGGCGCAGCGATCCAGGATGTGGAGCGTTATCAGAATGCGGTTGCCTGCGGAGCACACCGGATTCTGAACGAATATGATGCGAAAATGACCGATTCCAATGATATGTCCTTATGCCAGGAAGCCAATGAGGCAGTCTGCGCCATGGCAAAAACAGAAACCGTAAAGGCACTGAACAAACTGACCCTGACGGCGAGTGAACACATGAAAAACGGCTACTCCCGCGCGGACAACTGAGCTGATTTGTTTCAGACAAATTTTCAAAAAAGTGAAAGAATTTATCAGAATGCCGGGTATATGTATTGAAAAGGAATACCGGCTGTGATAAATTCACATCAATGATAGAGGCGCGGAAGCGAAGAGGTATGTCAGAGCCGGCAGGCGTTCAATGGCATACGGAGGCAATTCCGCCGAACCGGTCCGCAGGGCGCTGCGGGACGGTGGGCTGACGGAGAACATCCGGCAGACTGTCTACGAAAGTAGGAGTGCTATCGGTCGAGGGATTTATTTGTACCGGCGGATAGTATTCTGCC
>JAFOLE010000160.1 GCA_017419465.1 Solobacterium sp.
CAGAAAGGCGACCGTTTTATCACTGATCCGGTTTGAACCGCCGAGCATCAGATCCGCAGCCAGGATGTTTTCGACCGGCAGCGCGGACATGTGACGGATATAGAACGGAAACGGATCCAGCATTGCCTGTGAACCGCCGCTCGATGTAAACAGCAGAAGATCAAATCCGCTGTCATAGATACGGTCGGCGATTGCTTCAATGTCCGCCCTCTGAGAACTGATCAGTGCTCCGTTGGCAATAATCTGTGCTTCATCAAAATTAATCATGTTTTTTCCCGCCTTTCTGTCTTCATTCTGTTTCAAAGAAAGCCTGCCCACACAGCGCAAGCAGGCTTTCCCGGTTGTTCTTTATGTTCTCTAATAAGGATGTAATGCGATTACATGATGCCGATCGCCGCCATGATGATCGAGAATACGATAACGGCGATGATGAGCTTCATGGTGTTGACGTTCTTCTTCTTGAAGAGCCAGTACAGCACGAATACGAATACCAGCGGCAGCAGGCTCGGAAGAATGGAATCGAAGATACCCTGGATCGAAACGTTGCCGGCTACGACAAGGCTCTCCGGGAATGCGAAGGATACATAGGACGGAATCAGTCCGCCGACAACCATAACGCCGAGGATGCCTGCAGCTTTGGTGAGCGCTGCCGCATTGTCGCCGATGTACTTGACGGCTGTAAGGCCTGCGTTGTAACCCATGCGTACAAACCAGATACGTGTAACGACAGCGGTGATTGCCCAGAATGCAATGTAGATGATCGGTCCGAGAACACTTCCCTGACCTGCCAGCGAGCAGCAGATTGCCGCTACGATCGGCATTGCGGTATACCACCAGATCGCATCACCGAGACCTGCCAGCGGACCGAAGAGACCGGTCTTGAGGCTGTGAATCAGTTCGCGGTCCTGACCGGATTCCTCCATCGAAACAACGAGACCCTGCAGGATTGCGGCCATATGCGGCTCTGTGTTGATAAAGTCGAGGTTGTTCTGAAGTGCTTTTCCCATCTCTTCGTTGTTCTTTCCGAAGATCTTGCGGAAGCAGTCGGACATACCCCAGGCGAATCCAACCGCCTGCATACGCTCAAAGCTGAAGCAGGACTGTTCAAACAGCGACATATACGCCATTTTATTGAGATCTTTTTTTGTAAGCTTGTTTTCAGATGCCATCGGAATAATCCTCCTCTGCCGGCTCCGCCGTAACAGTTCCCTTGTTTTTCTTTACGTCATTCGTGTAACCGACCCAGGCAATCGCACCGGCAAGAATCGCAACCGGGAGAATGTTCTGGCAGTTGGTAATGATCATGATGACAAATCCTGCGAGCAGGTAAGGAATGTTCTCACCCTTCAGCATGACAACCAGCAGGAGCGCAAGACCTACTGCAGGCATCAGACCGCCGGCTACTTCGAAGCCGTGAATCAGCCATGCAGGGAATGAATTAACAAACGCTGCGATGCCGCTCTGGAATGCATATACGGACAGGAATGCCGCAATTGCGAATGCGATCGCGTAGATGAACTGACCGGTGAACATGATGCGTCCGATCTTCTTTTCATCACCTTCCTGAGCAGCCTTGTCAACTGCCGGCAGGAAACCTGCATACAGTGTGTTTGTCGCGATACCGATCCACTGACCGATGAGCGCAAACGGAATCGCAAGACCCATGGCAGCGGTAACGTCCTGACCGGTTGTGTAGGCAAGAACGGTTGTCATAAGACCGGCGAACAGAGGATCAGGCGGAACGGTTCCGCCGACCGTGAGAAGTCCAAGATAAGAGAGCTCTGTAACTGCGCCCGCCTTCAGGCCGAGCTGTACATCGCCCAGCATGATTCCGGTAAAGAACGCAACAACAAGCGGTCTGAACCACATGAACGCTTCCATGTGTTTGTCAAAGGCACAGATGAAGACCACAATCATGATCAATATGCCCTGCATAAGCGTAATTTGCATTTCTGGTTTTCCTTCCTCTTTTGTAAAAGATGTTTCTAATTAAATTTCGAAGTCATACTTCCGGTCACCCGGAGCAATCTGGATGTAAACGTCTGTGCCCCTGCTGCGGATGAAGCGCAGATCTTCAAGATCCTTGTCATCCACATAGACATGGGTTTCGTTGGATACTCTCTTTCCCGGTCCGACGTGCATGTTTCCGATGCAGAGTTTGTCGATCGGCACGCCCCCCTCGAGGAGAGTTCTGGCACTCTGCGGGTTGCGCACGACCAGGAAGATGTGCTGGGCGGGTGAAGCTTTGTGAATCACGTTGATGGTTTTCTCAAGCGTGAAGAAGCGGATTCCGCATCCGGCATTCTGTGCGGTTGCCCGCATCAGAGACTGCTGTACTTCATCCTTCGCCACCAGATCATCCGCAACTACGATGAGGTTGCAGCCGGCAAGAGAACTTGTCCATGCAACGCCGACCTGGCCATGCACGAGTCTGTTGTCGATTCTTGTCAGCAGAATATCCGGCATATATCTCTCCTTTCCTGAAACTGTTCAGTTTCATCTGACATCATCCGTTGCCAGAGGAGCGGCCGTCTCCATCTGACGCAGGACTTTGTTATGTTGTAATTACAATATAATCACCTGTAATTTTGTTGTCAATAAGCATTTTCACAAATTGCGCGCTGCTTCAGAACCTGCTTATAACTATTAAAAAGCCTTATTAAATAGCCATTTTTCTTCCTTTTCGAATGATCCGTGCAGAATCTGCACAGAAAAATGAAAAATCTGGTTATTTGTTATTACAATGTTACAAATATGTGCTATATTGTAATTGCTACAGGGAGTTTTATGACATCTCCTCTGTACCTGAGTCATTAGATTGGAGGATTTAACAGGATGACAGAACGCAAGAAAACCATGCAGGACTACATCGCATCGTGCCCGGAATACATCCGCGCCAATGTTGAACAGAGCGCAGAACTCACAAAGCCGGTCGTAGAAGAATTCATGAGCGGCAGCTTCCGGACGATCTGGATCATTGCCTGCGGTTCATCGATGAACGGATCCACATGTGCGCGCGCATTTGTCCGCCGGTATCTCGGCGTTGAAGTGAAGATCGTTGCGCCGTTCACATTTGTTACTTCTGAAAACGACATTCGTGAAGACGACATGGTCGTAATTGTTTCCCAGAGCGGATACAGCCTGAACGCACTTGAAGCAGCTGATGTTGTTAAAAGCAAAGGACGCCGCTGCATTGCGCTTACCGGCGATCTGGAAAGCGATCTTGCAAAGAAGTGCGACGTTGCCGCAAATTACGGTGTCGGACGGGAAACCGTCGGCTATGTTACCCGTGGCGTCACAACGCTTGCACTGTTCTTCATGCTGTTTGCGGTTGAAGCAGGACTGGCATCCGGAAAACTGACCAAAGAGGAAGCGGATACCCTGAAGGAACAGCTCCGCAGCTGTGCGGATATCAATGAAGCGGCACAGAAAAACTGGACTTCCTTCTATGAGAAGAACTTCCAGGCTCTGTCCGGTCTCACAAATGCATATGTATGCGGCGTCGGTGCCAACATCGGCACAGCGATGGAAGGCGCGCTCAAATTCGGCGAAACCGTCAGTATCCCTACAGGCGCCTATGAAGTTGAAGAATATATCCACGGCCCGAACATCCAGATGACGCCGCGCTATACGGTATTCCTGATTGAGGCCGGCATCGGCACAGAGCGCATCCGCAAGATCTATGACGGTACAAAGATTGCGACACCAAACGCATTCCTTGTGACAACCGATCCGGATTACACCGGAGATAAGATCTTCAATATCCCCTGCAGTGTTCCGGAGGAGATGACTCCGCTCTGCATTCTTCCGTTCTTCCAGCTTACAGCGTGGAAACTCACCGACGATCTTGACCGCTGGAACAAGCATCCGCTTCAGCGTCAGATGGAAAAATATGTTTCCTCAAAATCCGAGAATTATATCAACAGTCCCTTCAGCGAGGATACACCCGGCCGCAGATAAGCGGCGGTACGTTCTGATCAATGCAGATCATGAGTATTGCGGCGGCGGTATTCTTCGGAATTGCGGCAGCCGATCTTCTGACCGGAGGGCATCTCGGACTTGGCGATGCACTGAAGGAAGGGCTCGGTGTCATCGTCGAATTATTACTGTTAATGACGGGATTTATGGCGTTATCTCCATGGATTGCCGTTCATATCGCCCCGCATGTCACACCATTACTGGAATCCGCCGGCTGCGACCCCTCACTGCTGGCAGGTATTCTCTTCAGCTGCGACGCCGGCGGTGCATATCTGGCAAAACAGATTGCCGTCGATCCGGCAGCCGGTCTGTACAACGGACTGATTGTTGCGTCCTTTTTCGGAACTGCGGTGACCGGTGCAGTACCCCTTTCCCTCTCCAACACCGCAGGCAGACAGCGAAAGGCAGCCGTAAAGGGGCTTTCCATCGCCTTTATTACCCTGCCTCTCAACTGTCTTATTACCGGTTCCTTCTGCGGGATGCCCATGGACATGATGCTGCGGAACACATGGCCGATCATGATTCTGTCGCTGATCCTGCTCGCAGGTCTTCTGTTTCTGCCGCAGATCATGGTTCCTGTTTTCTCCGGCCTGGCCTTCGCGGTACGGACAGCCGCGTATCTCTCATTCGCCATTGCGGTTTTCCAGGATGCCGGAGGACCCGTCATTCTGGAAGGACTTACCCCGCTTGATGAGATTTATCCGGTGATCGTTCGGATCGGCGTTTTCCTCGGAGGAATCCTTCCGATCTTCGCTCTGATTCAGCGCATGCTGAAAAAGCCGCTGGAACGGCTTGCGGAGAAAGTGCAGCTCTCTCCGAAGAGCATCTCCTATCTGATTCTGTCTACTTCCAACGATATTCCCGTGCTGATGAATCTGAAGGAACTGGAGGACGACGGCATAACCGTAAATGTAGCCTATCTTATGGCCGCGGCGTATACGATCGGAGACTTCCTTGCATTCTCGATACAGTTTGCGCCGAAGCTTGCATTCCCGATGATGTTCGGACGGCTTGTTTCCGGATTTCTGATGATTGTCATCTGTCTTCTGAAACCTGTCCGTTCCCACGCAAAACAGCCTGCGCCGGTTTTTTCAAGATGACGGCGTATATCTCCCCTGATCCCGCCCATGGACCGCATGGCGGGATTTTTTACATAAAAAAGCGGACATCATCAAACGATATCCGCTATGGCTGATTGTCAGATCAGCGGCTGTTCCGAAGATTCTTCCGGAACTTCCACGTATTCCTCTTTGAGAATCTCATACATCTCGGAAGCTTCCTGCTTGCGCTTTACTTCTTCCACAGAATTGACGCGCACCGTGATCCTGCGGCTTCCGAACCGGACGCTGACTTCATCACCGACATGTACTTCCTTCGATGGCTTTACCATCTTTCCGTTGATTTCCACACGGTCGTTTTTTGCCAGCTCCTGCGAGATGGTACGCCGCTTCAGAATGCGGGATACTTTCAGCCATTTATCAATTCGCATGTTTTACAGCCTCCTGTGAACGTTCGATCAGTTCGATCACCGTCTGAAGCGAGCGTGCCGTATTGGGAACTTCGGCGATGATCTGTTTGTTGGAATAACGAAGCTGGATGTCCTTACTGATATCGGAGAACAGCTTGAAGAGTTTTACGCCGTCCAGGGTCTCGGAGAATTCCTGCGTGAATGTCACAACGTGGTTGTTGCGGATTTCCTTATAGGACGCCACCTGCGGCTCACTGACCGCAATATCCAGCCGGCGCTTTTCAAACAGCGATGCCACTTCCTCCGGCAGTCTGCCGTACTGGTCGGTAACCTCTTCCCGGTACTCTTCCAGCATTTCCATATCGTTCAGACCGTCGATCTTCTGATACATGGAGATCTTGTCGAAGTCATCCGGCGCAAAGTGTTCCGGAATATAGCCGCTGGAGGAAGTCATGACATGAACCCGTTCCGGTTCTTCCTCCCGGACAATGCCCTTTGTCTTTTCGATTGCCTTCTCCAGCATCTCGATATACATGTCGATACCGACCGTATCAATGAACCCGGACTGTTCCGGTCCCAGCATGTCGCCGGCACCGCGGATCGTAAGGTCGCGCATCGCGATCTTGTATCCTGAGCCAAGGCGCGCAAATTCCTTGACCGCCTGAAGCCGCTTGGACGCAACTTCCGTCAGCTGGCGGCGCGGCGGAATGAGCAGATATGCATACGCTACCCGGTCGCTGCGGCCGACTCTTCCCTTGATCTGATAGATCTGCGAAAGGCCGAAGTTCTGCGCATTCTCAATGAGGATCGTATTGGCATTGGGAATATCAATACCGTTTTCAATAATCGTCGTGCATACCAGCACGTTCAGTTCCTTCTGATTGAACCGGAACATCACATCTTCAATGGAGTCGCGGTCCATCTTTCCATGCACGATGCCGACGTTTGCGTCATGGACATAGTTTTTCAGTGTCCGTGCCGTGTTGTAGATCTGATCAATGGAATTGCACAGGTAGAATACCTGTCCGTTCCGTGCCAGTTCCTTTTCAATGGCGCCGGTGATCAGCCCCCGGTTCATTTCCGCCACATAGATCTGCACGTTATAGCGGTTGGCAGGCGGCGTCTCGAGCTGAGACAGCGACCGGATGCCGACCAGCGACATCTGCAGGGTCCGCGGAATCGGGGTTGCGCTCAGGGTCAGCACATCGATATTGGATTTCAGCTCCTTGATCTTTTCCTTATGTTCGACACCGAACCGCTGTTCTTCATCCACCACAAGCAGTCCGAGGTCTTTGAATTCAACATCCTTGGAAAGAATACGGTGTGTTCCGATTACGATATCCACCGTGCCGTCCTTCAGTCCGGCAAGCGTACTGCGCACATTGGAAGGCGCCACAAAACGGTCCAGAACACGGATACAGAACGGATAACCGGAGAATCGCTGCAGGAAGGTCTGAAAGTGCTGCTCCGCAAGAATCGTTGTCGGACAGAGCACCGCAACCTGCTTGTTCTCTGCGGCTGCCTTGAAGGCCGCACGCACTGCGATCTCGGTTTTTCCAAAGCCGACATCACCGCACACCAGACGGTCCATCGGCTTGTCGCTTTCCATATCCCGTTTGACATCCGCGACTGCGGAAGCC
>JAFOLE010000161.1 GCA_017419465.1 Solobacterium sp.
GGGTTCCAACAAGAAGATCAGCCAGACGTTTGAGACGGGTCTTGAAGAAGAAAGTGCACTGATTCAGACCAGCTGCCAGTACAAGTATCTGACTGACCATCTGGATGAGAAGCGGTTTACGGATCACTATGCGACCTGCCGTTCCTTCCATGAGTCACCTTCCATGGTTGAAACATCCTATATTCTCGGTCTGATTGCGCTGGTCATCGCGTATGTCATGGCAATTCCGCTCGGCATCAGTATGGCGCAGCACAAGGACAAGGCGATCGATAAGATCGGTATTGCCTATATCAACCTGCTCATTGCGGTACCGTCCCTCGCGTTTATCTTCTTCATGCGTTCCATCGGTACACTGTTCAATCTGCCGGACAAGTTCCCGCAGCTTGGATTCAAGGATATCCGTTCCTATATCATGCCGGTTCTGATTCTTGCATTACTGCAGACACCGAGCCTGATGATGTGGCTGCGCCGGTATATGATCGACCAGTCCAATGCGGACTATGTCAAGTTCGCCCGCGCCAAGGGTCTCTCCCAGCGTGAGATCTTCCGCAATCATATTCTGCGGAATGCGATCATCCCGATCGTCAACGGTATTCCGGGATCGATCATTCTGTGTATCAGCGGCGCGCTGATCACCGAGTCTGCATTCGCTGTCCCGGGCATGGGTAAGATGCTGCCGGATGCGATCAAGCAGACAAACAACAACATGGTCATCACACTTGTCTTCATCTTCACTGCATTGTCGATACTCTCGGTACTGATCGGCGACCTGCTGATGACGGTGGTTGACCCGAGAATTTCACTGACAGAGAAAGGAGGAGAATAAGCAATGACGGAAATGAATCAGGATCTGTTTCAGATTCAGATCGCAGACGATACCGAATCCGAACACATTGCGGCGCCGCAGTATTCCTACTGGCGCAGCGTATTCCGCAAGTTCTTCTCTTCCAAACTCGCAATCTTCATGATGATCCTCTCCGGCACGGTTATCCTGCTTTCGATCATCCAGCCGATGTTCTCCGGGTACAGCCCGAACGTCACACCGAATATCAACCGTCCGGAAATGAAATATATCCGCCCGAACGCAACCTACTGGTTCGGTACGGACGATGTCGGAAACTCCCTCTTCGACGCAGTCTGGAAGGGAACCGGCACATCGCTCTTCGTTGCGTTTGTCGCAACCGCAATTACAACCGTTCTCGGTGTCGTTGTCGGCATGTGGTGGGGTTTCTCCAAGCGTGTTGACCGCATCATGATCGAAGTCTACAACATCGTATCCAACATTCCGGTTACCCTCATCGCGATGATCCTGGCGTATGCGCTGGGAAGCGGTGTCTGGCAGATCATCTTCGCGCTGTCTGTCACGTCCTGGGTAAGCACGGCATACTTCATCCGTGTCCAGGTCATGATCATCCGTGACCGTGAATACAACCTTGCGTCCCGGTGCCTCGGCACCCCGACCTGGAAGGTCATCACACACAACATTCTTCCGTATCTGATCTCGGTCATCATGACCAGCATCAGCCGTGATGTTCCGTCCTTTATTTCCTACGAAGTGTTCCTGTCCTTTATCGGTGTCGGTCTCGGCCAGCAGTATGCATCACTCGGCCGTATGATCCAGCAGTATTCACCGTACATGACATCTACGCCGTATCTGTTCTGGATTCCGGTTGCGATCTCAGCGATCATTTCCGTTTCGCTGTATATCGTCGGCCAGACGCTTGCGGACGCGAGTGATCCGCGTACGCATATGATTTAAGGGGGATGATATCAATGAGTGAACAGGAAAAGAACATTATATTGTCCGTCAAGGATCTCGAAGTGAAGTTCAAGGTTCGTGACCGCGTACTGACCGCGATCCGCAGAATCTCAATGGACTTCGAAGAAGGAAAAGTTGTCGCAATCGTCGGTGAGTCCGGCTCCGGAAAGTCCGTCTTTACGAAGACCTTTACCGGCATGCTGGAAGTAAACGGTGAAGTATCCGGCGGTGAAATCTGGTTTGAAGGCCAGGATCTCACAAAGATCAAAAAGGATTCCGAATGGGAAAAGATCCGCGGTAAGAAGATTGCTACGGTATTCCAGGATCCGATGACCAGTCTGAACCCGGTCAAGACGATCGGTGATCAGATTTCCGAAGTTATTATCAAACATCAGGGCAAGTCCAAGGCTGAGGCGAAGAAGATGGCCATCGAAATGATGGGCAAAGTCGGAATCAAGGATCCGGACAAGCGTTATGATGAATATCCGTTCATGTATTCCGGCGGTATGCGGCAGCGTATCGTTATCGCAATCGCACTTGCCTGCCGTCCGCGCATCCTGATCTGCGATGAGCCGACCACGGCACTTGACGTTACGATTCAGGCGCAGATTATCCGCCTGATCAAGGAACTGTCCGAGGAATACGGATTCACGACCATTTACATCACACACGACCTCGGCGTTGTCGCCAATGTCGCAGATGTGGTCGCAGTCATGTATGCAGGCCAGATCATCGAATACGGCAATGTCGATGAAATCTTCTACGACAGCCGTCATCCGTATACATGGGGTCTGCTCTCCTCCCTGCCGCAGCTCGGTGAGAAGGGTGAAGATCTGTTCGCAATCCGCGGTACACCGCCTTCGCTGTTTGAAGAGGTCAAGGGTGACGCGTTTGCGCCGCGCTCCAACTATGCGATGAAGATTGACTATGAACAGGAGCCTCCGTTCTTCAAGGTGACGGATACGCATTATGCGAAGACCTGGCTGCTTGATCCGCGTGCACCGAAGGTGGAACCTCCGGCAGCGGTAAGGGAACTCCATGCGCGTATGGAGGCACTGACATCGAAGGGAGGTATCTACGGTGAGCGTTAATAACGGCGAAAAAGAAGTCCTTCTTGATGTCCAGCACCTCGAGGTAACCTTCTCAAATTCCAAGAAACATGTATTCAAAGCAGTAAAAGACGCAAACTTCCAGGTTTA
>JAFOLE010000162.1 GCA_017419465.1 Solobacterium sp.
GTGGGAACGCTGTACCTGCTTGGCAATCCGGCGGCCCATGGAAGTCAGCTTGCGGTAACGCTCATCCTTGTAGTGGTTGACATCAACCAGGACATCGATGCGCTTCTTGAATTCCGCATTGACGGCACCGCGTACTACGGTGTTGAGGGCGGCGAGTGTCTTGCCCATCTTGCCGATGAGAACCGCGTTATTGTCGGCGTTGAGGTTGACGATGAATTCGCCGTTCTTTTCTTCAATCGCGGCTTCAAGATCACAGTCAATGCCCATGAAGAAGTTTCCGAGATAGTCAAAGAGGAATTCCTTGACGTCGTCCATGCAGTAGGCATCAACGGATACGGACGAACCGATTCCGAGCAGTCCCTTCTTTTCTTCGGTTACAAAGTAGGTCAGCTCTTCAACGGGAACGTTCTTATCTGCCGCTGCAGCCTGGAGCGCTTCCTCCAGTGTTTTGCCGGTATAGTTTTTCATTACTTGGCACCTTCTTTCCGGTTATCAATGATCTTCTGCACAAGCAGGGTCTTCACAATGGTAACGATGGAATAGATAGCCCAGTATACAGACATGGCAGCCGGCCACATAAGACCGAATACCAGGATCATTACCAGCATGTAGTACTGCATCATCTTGGACTGCTGATTCTGCGGTACATCCGGTTTGCGGTGCTGCTTGGCAGCAAGTTCTTCTGCCTTCTTCTTGGCAATCCACTGCGGCAGCTGCATGCTCAGGAACTGGCAGGCACCCATGATGATGAAGATGATGAGGTAGCCCCACTGACCGTTGCGCAGACCTGCCATAATGGTCTGATCAAGCGGAAGTCCCAGGAAGGTACCGGTCTTGACCGCGGTGGAACGCTGTACTGCCTGGTAGACCGAGATGATGATCGGGAACTGCAGGAAGGTGATCAGAATCATGCTGAAGGGATTGACGTTGTACTTCTTGTACAGGTTCTGCATTTCCTGCGCCTGCTTCATCTTGGACGCATCGTCATCCTTGCCTTCATACTTGCGCTGGATCTTTTCCATCTCCGGCTGAAGCAGCTGCATCTGCTGGGTAGCGATGGTGGACTTCAGCGTGAAGATCATGAGGATACCGTTGACGATAATGGTGAGCAGGGCAATCGCGCCCGCAACACCGAGGACCGGTGTCAGTTTGTTGAGGAACTGCGCCATCGGCCAGACAAGAATCGCCGAAAACCAGCTCTCGGAGCTCATGATTTCGGAGAAGGTTGTCGTCGGTGTAATCTGAATAATTTCATGCGTTTCCGGATCGGTCGGAATCGCGCATCCCGTCAGCAAGACTGCCGCAAATACAACGCAGCCAAGCAGGAGAAGTTTTCGCATAGTGGGGTTACGTCTCATTGATACAGGTTCTCCTTATAATTAATATACGCTTATCCATTGTAGCTTTTGTGAGGAGTTTTTCCAAGGACTTTTTGTTGTCCGCATAGGAGAGTTCCTTATAGCGGAAACGGACGATCAGAATCACGTCAAACGGATAGGTTCTGAAGTCCACCAGTTCCTCACACATCATGCGGGTCTGCCGTTTGATTCGGTTCCGGTCCACCGCATGACCGATTTTTCCCGGCAGGGTGATGCCGATGCGGGCTTCTTCCTCTGCCTTCGGGGCATAGTAAAAAACAAACGATTCCCCGGCCTTTTTCCGGCCGGTATGAATCAGTTTCTGAAACTCTCTCGATTTGCGTACCCGGTTCAGTTTCTTCATGGTTAACCCTAAATTGATTTAAAAAAACCACCCTCGGTGGTTTTTAATTAAGCAGAGAGAACTTTTCTTCCCTTAGCTCTGCGTCTTGCCAGGACCTTACGACCGCCGACTGTGCTCATGCGAGCTCTGAAGCCGTGGTTTGCTTTGTGTTTTCTCTTGCTCGGCTGGTATGTTCTTTTCATTCATGCCACCTCCCGTCATTTA
>JAFOLE010000163.1 GCA_017419465.1 Solobacterium sp.
CCTGTCACAAAAATGTATTTCATTCTATCACCCCTCTCCCCTCTCTTTTTCCGTCAGGCCACAAAAAAGAGAGGCTAATAAACCCAACAGCTGAGCGCTGTTTTTTTTATTAACCTCTTTAACGAACTGATTATAGCGCACGCAATTCAAGCATGCAATTTGCAGTTACACGTGTTTGTAATTTTTTTGTTAATTCTGTGTCAGCTGTGTCACCACTTCATCCACAACATCATCCGGCATGTAGCCCGGCATATAGCCAAGGAAGTTGCCGTCTTTCTGAAGTGCAAAGGTAGTGGGATATCCCGAGATGCCGTACATCTGGCTTACCATTCCGGACTCATCGTAGAGAATCTCAAAATCATATCCGGCATCACTCATATATTTTTCAACATATGCGATATCGCCTTCTCCGTTAAATCCCGGAAGCGCAATCAGCACGACCCGGACGTCACCGTTCTCTTTTACTTCCTTCAGTTTCGGCAGTTCCTCATTGCAGTAATGACACCAGGTTCCGAAGAAATTGATCAGTGTCGGTTCACCGACATAATCGGTCAGCTGATGTTCAGCGCCATCCGCATCCTTCAGTTTGAAGTTGTACTTTTCCGCATCGGTCTTTCCGTCGGGATTCTGCACCGGTCCCGTTTCAGCTTCAGGCGCGGTTTCCGCTGTCATGACAGCACTGTTCGACTCTGCATTCTGAAGCTGCAGAATCGTTCCGTTTGCCTCCCACAGCATATACAGTCCCATGCCGGTTACGACAAGACCGCCGAGAATTCCGGTATATTTCACGATATTGCGATGTTCCTTCAGCCAGCCCAGTGCCACATCCGTAAACAGACCGACAATCAGGAACGGAATGATAAAGCCTGCCGCATAGGCAAGAAGATAACCGATGCCAAGCAGCGGAGAAGAAGCCGAAGAGGCCGCAACGATTGCCGAGGCAAGAAGCGGTCCGATACAGGGACTCCACGCAAAACTGAAGAAGAAGCCAAGCAGGAATGCCTGCGGGCAGGAAGACTCTCCCGGCTTGAATCCGGGAATCCGGTAATCCCGTTCCAGGAACGGAACATGAATTACCCCAAGCGACATCAGGCCAAGTACCAGCAGAAGGAATCCCCCGGCCAGCAGAAACTGCAGGCGATACTTCTGGAAGAAGCCCTGAAGTGCACTGCTTCCAAGTCCGGCAATAATAAATACCGTGGAAATTCCAAGCACAAAGCACAGGGTCAGAAAGAATGTCTTTCTCCGATGATGCGGTTCA
Source organism: Solobacterium sp. (assembly GCA_017419465.1). Lineage (GTDB taxonomy): Bacteria > Bacillota_I > Bacilli_A > Erysipelotrichales > Erysipelotrichaceae > Bulleidia. The sequence continues at coordinate 1,262 of JAFOLE010000163.1, forward strand.
TCCTTACTGCGCCCGGCTGTCAGATAGCCGATATACAGCGGCACCAGCGGAAGCACACAGGGCGTAAAGAAGGACAGCAGTCCTTCCAGAAACAGTCCTGTAATTGTTACAGCAGATCCATTCATACCAATAATTCCAATCCTTCCGGAAACAGATCGAGCAATGACTGAATCAGCATCATCAGCCCGAGTACAATCCGATAATAGCCGAACAGCCGGACGCCGCCTGTTCGAAGATAATTCAGCAGACTGTGGATCACATACATGGAAGTCAGCACACAACTGCATGCGCCGGCCGCAAGCAGAAGCACCACCGGCAGTGACCATTGTATCGTCAAACCGGACAGTTTAAACACTGCGGTGCTCAGAAGTGCCGGAATCGCAAGAAAGCATGCGAATTCTCCGGAAGTGTAACGATCCAGGCCGCTCATTCTCCCTGCCATCACGGCAACCGCAGAACGGGAGGTTCCCGGAATAAGAGAAAGCACCTGTGCACAGCCGGTCATTACAGCCGTTTTAAATGACACATCCTTCACCGCAAACTGTTCCGGTTTCTTTGTGAACTTTCCCGAACACAGCATCAGCGCACCAATGCCAATCAGCATGATGCCTGCCGTAATCGGTGAGGACAGGATGTTATGAAACTTATCTTTGATCAGCCAGGTAACTGCGATCAGCGGCAATGACGCCGCAAATACCATCAGCCAGACCCGCAGAATCGCTTTTTTCTTTGCGTCGGATTTTCTCCTTGTAAACGGCCAGATGCGGTTGAAGAACACCGCAGCACATGCAAAGCATGCCGCAATCCGCAGGACATTTACAAACAGCGTCATAAATGCGGAATCAGCGGCTGTCTGAATCGGCAGGATGGACTGCGCCATGAAAACATGGGCCTCACTGCTTACCGGAAGCCACTCTGTCACGCCGAACAGTATTCCATAGAAGATCGCCTTGAGTACATCAATCAGAACTGTCATCCATTCCTCCGCAATTACGTCAATTTTACGATATCTGTAAGAAATAATAAATGCACGTACCTTTGCGGGAGAATTCATGCATGGATACGTGCATTGTTTCAGCAATTACTGTCTTCCGCTTTCGCGGATCATTGTTTTGATGAGCGGAAGTTTCTGTTCAAACGGTTCCGCATCCGGAAGACGCCATTCCCAGTTGGGAGAGCCGACGGTTCCCGGACGGTTGAGCGTACTGGAAGCTCCCTGATACAGCCAGTCTGCCATTGGAATGACTGCCATCTTCGGCTCTGAGTTGAGCACGAACCGAAGCATCTTCTCATAGAGATTTGCGCCGGCAATCTTATGTCTGCGGAACCAGCGCTGTGTTTCCTTTTTCTGTTCGGGAGACATCGAGGATACCCAGCCCTTGATGGTGGCGTTATCATGCGTGCCGGTATAGACGATACTGTTGGTATTCATTGTATTCTCCCCGTTCGGATCAAATTCAAACTGGAAGATGTGCATGCCCGGGAAGTTATAGTAGTCCCGGAGTTTATAGACCTGCGGGCGCAGATCACCGAGATCTTCCGCCACGATACGAAGATCCGGGAATGTGGTGAACAGATGGTCAAAGAACTGATATCCGGGTGCCGTAACCCATTTGCCGACGACTGCCGTCGGGCAGGAGGCAGGAATCTTCCAGTAGGTATCAAACGCCCGGAAGTGATCCAGCCGGATGATGTCAAACAGCTGCCTGCTGTAGCCGATTCGCTCCGTCCAGAAACTGAAGCCGTCTTTTTTCATGTAGTTCCAGTCATAGATGGGATTGCCCCAGCGCTGTCCTGTTGCCGCAAAGTAATCCGGAGGAACCCCGGCAATAAAGCGCGGTTTTCCATTCTTTGTGAGCAGGAAGTTCGGACGGCCGTTCCAGCAGTCCGCACTGTCCTGACCGACATAGAACGGAATATCCCCCATGATTTCGATTCCCTTTTTATTCACATATGCCTTCAGTGCATCCCACTGCTTGTCAACCATATACTGCAGGAACCGGTGATAACGGATTTCCTCCTCATACGGCGCAAGATCCATTTCCCTCTTTAACGGATAGTCCCGCATCGCGGCAGGCCACTCTTCCCAGGAGCGAAGACCATTCGCCTGCTTGAATGCCCGAAATACTGCATACGGTTCCAGCCATCCCGATCTGCTCACAAATTCACGATAGTCATCATCTTCCCTGAAGTTGGCAAACGCTTCCCGCAGGATGCGTTCCCGATAAGCACGGACTTTCGGGTAGTCAATGGTTTTGGAACGCTTCCGGTAATCCGCATGTTTTGAGACAAGACCCTCTTTCTCCAGTAAATCAATGGAGATATAAATCTCATCCATCGCGTAGGAAGAATACGGCTGGTACGGGCTGTTTCCATATCCCAGAGGATTCAGCGGAAGCAGCTGCCAGATGGAAAATCCCGCCTTTGCGATTGCGTCCGCAAAGCGGTAGGCATCCGGTCCAAAATCTCCTGAGCCGAACCGATTGGGGAGAGATGCGACCGGCATCAGAATTCCTGCTTGCTTTTTCATGGCATTTTTCTCTTTTCTTTTTCAGGCAAATCGTGTATCTTTAGGCATGGTTTTGCACTTTTTATATAAAACTGCTTAACCTCTAGTTGTATTGTAATCGTTTCCAGTAACGTTTACAATACGGGAAGTGGAGGAAATTATTATGAAACTGGAAGAACAGCTTGTCGCAAAACTCGGCAAACCGGTCGCTTCCGCATCGGATGAAGAACTGTATCACGCCCTTGTGGATACGGTAAAAGAACAGATCCGTGCACGCGAAATGACCAGCGGAAATAAGAAGCTCTATTACATCTCTGCTGAATTTCTGACAGGAAGACAGCTCGGACGCAATCTCGTAAACCTCAGATTATATAAGGAGGCGCTGGAGCTCCTGAAGGCCAACGGCAAGGATCTCAGGGAAATTGAGGAGCTTGAGCCCGAACCTTCTCTCGGCAACGGCGGTCTTGGACGTCTCGCCGCATGTTTCCTGGATTCCATCGCCTCACTGAATCTCAACGGCGACGGCGTCGGTCTGCGTTATCACTTCGGTCTCTTCAAGCAGGAGTTCCGCAACCACTGCCAGTATGAAGTTCCTGACCGCTGGATTACAGAAGACGGCTTTGTCACAAAAACTGATGTATCCTTCCCGATCCGGTTCGGCGACCGTATCGTTTATTCAAGAATGTATGATCTTGATGTCATCGGTTTTGAAAAAGGCCATACAAAACTTCACCTGTTTGACCTCGACACCGTAGATGAATCCATCGTCGGTGAAGGGATCAGTTTCGATAAGAAGAGTATTGATAAGAACCTGACCCTGTTCCTTTACCCGGATGATTCCGACAAGGACGGTCAGCTGCTTCGAATCTACCAGCAGTACTTCATGGTTTCCAATGCGGCACAGCTGATCATCAAGGAACAGAAGGATCTTGGTCATGATCTCCACAGACTGGCAGATCATATTGCAATTCAGATCAACGATACCCACCCTTCCCTGGTAATTCCGGAACTCATCCGCATTCTGGTTCATGAAGGCATGTCCTTCCGTGAAGCAGCCGGCATCGTAACCGGTGTATGCGGATATACCAACCATACGATTCTTGCGGAAGCACTTGAGAAATGGCCGATGTCCTATCTCAACGAAGTTGTTCCGCACCTGATGCCGATTATCGGCGGTCTCGATTTCGCGGCAGTATGTGCCTACAACGATAACAAGAACCTCAACATCATCGACGATGAAGGCAAGGTTCACATGGCGCGCATGGACATGCATTACAGCCACAGCGTCAACGGTGTTGCGGCACTTCACACAAAGATTCTGAAGCACCAGGAACTCCGTCCGTTCTTTGAGACATATCCGGAAAAGTTCAACAACAAGACCAACGGCATCACCTTCCGCCGCTGGATCATGCACTGCAATCCGGAGCTGACCGATTATATCAATGAGATGATCGGCAAGGACTGGCTCAGCAATCCGACGGAGCTGGAACGGGTCATGTATTTCCACAATGATGAGAACACACTGAAGAACATTGCGGAGATCAAGCATCTCAAGAAGGTTCAGGCTGCGAAGTATCTGAAGGAAAAGGAAGGCATCGAGGTTGATCCCGACAGCATCTTCTCCGTTCAGGTCAAGCGTATGCATGAATACAAGCGCCAGCAGATGAATGCGCTGTACATCATCTATGAATATCTGAAGATCAAGTCCGGCATCTACCCGGCAGCACCGGTCACCGTCTTCTTCGGCGGAAAGGCAGCGCCTGCCTACACAATGGCAAAGAACATCATTCACCTGATTCTCTGCCTGCAGGAGCTTGTAAACAACGATCCGGTCGTTTCCAAGTATCTGCGTGTCGTAATGCTGCAGAACTACAACATTGCCAAGGCGGAAGTCATTATCCCTGCCGCTGATATCTCCGAGCAGATCTCCCTGGCATCCAAGGAGGCAAGCGGCACCGGCAACATGAAGTTCATGCTGAACGGCGCAGTCACCATCGGCACCAATGACGGTGCGAATGTGGAAATCCGCGATCTTGTCCGTGCCGAAAACATCTATACGTTCGGCCGCAGCTCAGATGATGTTATCCACCTCTACAACACAAACGGCTATCATGCGATCGACTACTATAACCGGGACGAGCACATCCGCCGCTGTGTTGACTTCATCACCTCTCCTGAACTGCTCAAGATCGGTAATGAAGAAATGCTGCGTTCCCTGCAGGACAACCTCAAGAACAAAGACTGGTTCATGACCCTGCTTGATCTTGGAGACTACTGCAACACCAAGGAAACAGCACTTTACGACTATCTCAACCGTCCCAAGTGGACACGCATGATGCTCGTCAACATCGCACGTTCCGGATTCTTCTCCAGTGACCGTACGATCAAGGAATACAACGACGAAATCTGGCATCTGTAATTGTCTTCCATCAACGCGTATGCTTCAGGCATGCGCGTTTTCTTTTTGCCGTCCATGATAAAATGAAACAACGGAGGTACTACACAGATGATTTATCCGGAATTTCTCAAAAAAGGTGATCTGATCGGTGTCTGTGCACCAAGTGCAGGTGTCGGTCATAAACTCGACCAGTATGATGCTTCAATAGAAGTGCTCAGAAACGAAGGCTACCGCATTCTGGAAACCGCGCATGTCCGCGTGGACGATCCGCGCGGCGGCACTGCGGAAGAACGCGGGGAAGAACTGTCTTCCCTCTTTGAAAATCCGGATGTCAATGCGGTATTCTGCGCAGCCGGCGGTGATTTTCTCAGTGAGATTCTCCCGCATGTACGCTGGAAGTCGCTGAAGCGCAATCCGATCTGGCTTGCCGGCTCCAGTGATCCGACCAGCCTGCTGTTCACCTATACCGTCAAATATGATGTTGCTACCCTGTATGGATTCAATGCCGGTTCCTTTGATGAGACTCCGGTACCCGATCATCTGAAAAATGCGCTGAAGATTGTCAGAGGCAGACACGTTGTACAGCGCACCAGTGAGCTCTTTGCCAGCAAACCGGGCTTTGCGGATGACTATGCGGGCTTTGATACCCCGACGGAATGGAAGTCCAACCGCGAAAAAATCACCGCTTCGGGCCGCTGCATCGGCGGCTGCATTGACGTGCTGAAAGACCTGATCGGAACACCGTATGAATGCGTCAGTTCCTTTATCCGCAGATATCACGGAGAAGGAATGATCTGGTACTTCGATAACTTCTCCATGAGTGCTGAAAACTTTTACCGCACCCTTCTTCAGATGCGTTATGCCGGCTGGTTTGCGGATACCCGCGCTGTGCTGATCGGCCGTGTACTGTTTCCGTCCAGCGAAACCGGAATGTCCTATGAGGAAGCCATCCATCGTGCACTCAGTGATATTCCGGTCATCTTCGATGCTGATGTCGGACACACCAACCCGAGCTTTACCATGATCAACGGAGCAATGATGGACCTGTCCTATAAGAACGGAAAAGGACGGATCTCATTCCGTTGTGAATAAGATCCGCCCGGCTCTGACCATCATCTAAAAATATTGATGCAAACTGCGTAACCTGTGCTAAAATAACTCTGCTGTATTTGGGGCTTTAGCTCAGCTGGGAGAGCGCCTGGTTCGCAATCAGGAGGTCGCCGGTTCGATCCCGGTAAGCTCCACTCGAAGGAACTTCGGATTATGGCTTAAATAAGCCAAAATCCGAAGTTTTTTAGTTC
>JAFOLE010000164.1 GCA_017419465.1 Solobacterium sp.
GATGTCAACGCGCATGATAACAGAGGCCGCACCGCTCTGATGCGTGCAGCACTCCTCGGTGAACTCGAAGTTGTTGATTACCTTGTTTCCAAGGGCGCAGATGTCAATGCCCGTGATGAGCAGGGACGCACTGCTCTGATGGAAGCGGTCAATGCATATAAGGCAACCGTCATCAAGCACCTCGTTGAAGCAGGCGCTGACATTGATGCGGCAGACAACAAGGGCTGCACGGCACTGATGCGTGCTGCCTACATCGGTTATCCGGAGCTGGTCAACTTCCTGCTCGAGCACGGCGCTGACAAGGCGAAGACCGATTATGACGGAAACATGGCAATCCACTATGTCCGCAAAGAATGCCTTGCGGACCTGAAGGATATTCTGAAGTAAGGGGGAGGAAACAGAAACTATGAAAGACTATACCGCCAGTCAGGTACGTAACGTTACCGTTCTCGGACATTCGGGCGCAGGTAAATCCACGCTGATCGAGGCATGTCTGTATTTCAACAAGCAGATCGACAAGTTCACCCGCAACAATGACGGCACTTCCTATCTGAACTTCGATCCGGAAGAAGGCAAGCGCGGACTTTCCGTATACTGCCACATCGCACCGGTGGAATGGAAAGACAAGAAGATCAACTTCATTGATACCCCGGGCTACATGGACTACGAAGGTGAAGAAATCACCGGTCTTACCGTCGGTGACAACGCGCTGATCGTTGTCGACGGAAAAGAAGGTGTCGAAGCAGGTACCGAGCGTGCCTGGAAGGAAGCGGTCTCCAAGCGCAAGCTTCCGACCATCTTCTTCATCAACAAGATGGATGATCCGAATGCGCACTTTGACGAGGCGCTCGCAGAGCTCCGCGACAAGTTCGGAAATACGGTTATCCCGTTTGAGATGCCGATCGTCAAGGACGGCAAGTCCATTGGTTCCGTAAACATCCTTCGTAAGAAGGCATGGTACCATGACAACCGCAGCGAGTCCCAGGATGTTCCGGCAGAGCTCGCTGACAAGGTAGAAGAATACTACGCAGAAATCGCAGAAGCGATCGCATCCACCGATGATGAACTCATGGAGAAGTTCTTCAACGGCGAAGAGTTTGATATGCACGAAGTCGCAAAGGGACTCCGTATCGGTGTCCGTTCCGGCGATATCCGTCCGGTATACTGCGGAACCGCAACCGAGCAGATCGGTATCGAGCGTATCCTCGACCTCATCACCGAGTACTTCCCGAGCTATGCCGAGAAGGGCCGCATCCAGGCACTTAATGCCAAGGGCGACAAGATCGATATGGAAACCAACGAAAACGAAGCGATGTCCGCATTCGTATTCAAGACCACGATCGACCCGTTCGTCGGAAAGATCTCCTATCTGAAGGTCATGTCCGGTGTTCTGAACTCCGACTCTCAGGTCTACAACAGTTCGAAGGATGCCAATGAAAAGATTGCCCAGGTCTATGTCATCAACGGCAAGTTCCAGAACGGTGTCGGAAAACTGTTCACCGGTGATATCGGTGCAGTTGTAAAACTGCAGAACACACAGACCAACGATACCCTCTGCACAAGCTCCAAGGTCGTTCACTATGAACCGATCAACTTCCCGAAGCCGATGCTGGGATATGCGATCTGGCCGAAGACCAAGGCAGATGAAGACAAGATGTCCGTCGGTATCAAGAACATGTGTGAGGAAGATCGCACGATCCGTCTCGACAAGAATGCGGAAACCCACGAGCAGGTTCTCTACTCCCTCGGTGACCAGCATACCGATCTCATCATTTCCAAGCTGAAGTCCAAGTACAAGGTTGAAGTTACCACAACCGTTCCGACCGTTCAGTACCGTGAGACGATCCGCGGCAAGGCAGAAGCACAGGGTAAGTATAAGAAGCAGAACGGCGGCGCCGGCCAGTACGGTGACGTCTGGGTACGCTTCGAGCCGACCGACAGTGAAGACATGGTCTTTGCGGAAGAAGTATTCGGCGGTGCGGTTCCGAAGCAGTACTTCCCGCCGACAGAGCAGGGACTCCGTGACTGCATGAACAAGGGCGTTCTCGCCGGCTTCAAGGTTGTCGGTGTCAAGGCTACACTGTTCGATGGATCCTACCATCCGGTAGACTCCAAGGAAGTCGCGTTCAAAGAAGCGGCACGTCTTGCGTACAACGCCGCTATGCCGAAGGCAAATCCGGTTCTACTCGAGCCGATCGGAAAAGTTACGATTACCGCTCCGGAAGAATATACCGGAACCCTCATGGGCGATATCACCAAGCGCAGAGGTCTCATTCTTGATATGGGAATGAACGAGGATAACGAACAGGTCATCACAGCGGAAGCTCCGATGTCCGAGATTCTCACCTATGCGAACGATCTCCGTTCCATGACACAGGGCCGCGGCAAGTACGTCGTTGAATTCGACCGTTACCAGGCTGCGCCGAAAGAAGTTGCGGACAAGGTCATCGCAGCTGCCAAGGCAAAAGCCGAGGCATAATTACTGCACATGAAAGGAAGGGCTGGCACAGTCCTTCCTTTTCTTATATAGTTTATATATAATATTAAACGTTTCCGGTTTTGGAAACAGGACAGAACTATGAGCAGTAAGACCCCGGTTGTCATCACCACAAAACAGGCGAAACGGCAGATCAATCACTTCGGCCGTTCGCTTCTGATATATATTCTTCTCTTCATGAGTGTGCGGTATGGATCGCACGCGCTTTTTTCGCGTTTCCCGGAACTGATGTTCGGATTCGATGAAGAGATGGCTGTGATGTTATTGCGGGGCGCATGTCTGTTATTTGTGACCCTGATTCCGTTTACGATTTCCGCCGCATTCCTGCGTCTGGATATCCGCGATTATCTGCGCAATCCAAGACTGCGCATGGACCGCGTGATCGCGCTGATCTGTATCGGCATCGGCGTCAATCTGACGGTTACCTCACTGTCCACGCTGTTCTATTTCTTCTTCCATACGAACACGACGGTATATCCGTTCCTGGGTGATTTCACCACACAGGAAAGCCTGATCAAAAACATTGTTTATCTTGTATTGTTCGCACTGATCAAACCGATCTGTGATGAGTATATCTTCCGCGGCATCATTCAGCGTCAGCTCGGCCATTACGGAAGATACTTCGGTGTTCTCGGATCCGCGATGCTGTATGCGATTGCCCAGCAGACACTGATGGAGGCGGTTCCGGCGTTTATCGTTGGATGGTACCTTTCGCTGATTACATTGCGGTATCATTCCATCCGACCTGCGATCTGGGTCCATATCTGCCTTGAGCTGTTCCTGTTCGGGCTTGCGGTCATCCCGGGAAATTATCTCTGGATCATCACGATCTTCATCGTTCTGATCTATATCTTTGCCGGTCTGTTTCTTTTCCAGAAACGGGTTGATACCAACATGATCCGCTATGGCGCGACGGAGTGGAAGCTCTGGCGCATCCTGATCACAAGCTTCTCGATTCTGTTATGTATCGTCCTGTTTGTCATCAATGTTGTACTGACGCTTCAGATCTGATGAACCAGCTCCTGGAAACAGGAGCTTTTTATTATCCAAAGAATAAAAAACCGGCTCCCGAAGGAACCGGATGTTCTGACTCAGCCTTTGAGGCCTGCCTCCTGCCGCTGCATGTTTTCGACAACGACATCATAGATGTCACCGATGGACTGTCCGTATTCGAGGATCTGCCACGGCTCATTGGTATGAAAGTGAATCTTGATCAGCGTATCATCGCCGACGACGAGCAGGCAGTCGCCCTTGAAGTGCTCAACGATGTAGTCATGGATGACATCTTCATCAAGATCTTCGCCGTCAATCAGCAGCTGGGTATCAAACTTGAACTCTAACTGTTCCATATTCGATTTCTCCTTTTAACGCACTGATTATAGCATGTTTGTCATGACTGATTGAATAAAACCCTTCAGGCGGCGCAATCTCCATCCAACCAGCGGATTGGGTGGTTCAAGCTGTCTTTCGTTTCTTCCTGGCTAAGTGTTCTTCCGTTCCCTGTTCCTGGATGTATTGTCTTATTACTTCGATGGGTGCTCCTCCGGAACTCAGGATCATATAGCTCCTGCTCCAGAATAACGGTTTCTCATAATACTCTGATATATAATCCGGCATCTCTTTCCGGATCCTCCGGGAAGTTGTCGTCTTAATGGAATTGATCAGTTTCGCAAGGCTTGCCTGGGGAGGAGCGGACAAAAGGATATGGACATGGTCTGACTCATAGTTGATCTCTTCCAGGCAGGCGCCGTTCATCTCAAGCACTTTAGCTGTCTGATCTTTGAGGATGGAAAATACAGCTTCATTGATACACTTCCTGCGGTATTTCGTGACCATGATGAGGTGGTACTGAAGGTTGTATAATGCGTGACAGTTACGGTCCGTTTTCAGGTTCATAAGAAGGCCTCCGATGTTGTAGAACCAAATGATAAATGATATAATCATATTAGCATAAACAGACGACTTACATGCATTAATATCATTATAGAACCAACACATCAAAGTGACCTTATGAAACTCTTTTCCGCATATGATACCGAGATCCGGTACGGCATGAATGACAATGGTGTCATCATCTCTCTGAACAAAAGAGTTCTTGATGACACACTTTCCGTATGCCGTAATGCGCTCGCCTATATCATCCCGGTCCTGAACGGCCACTATGAGGAATGGGAAGCGCTTAAAGGAACCGACCGGAATAACTGTTGTGAACATCTGATCCACAGTACGAAGAAGAATACGGCAGTATGTGACTTTGACGCTGTATTCTATAAGTTTCCTTCCGGGATCCGCAGGTCTGCGGTATCGGAAGCGATGGGGATCGTCAGTTCCTACCGTTCAAACCTTAAGAACTGGGAAGAAGACCCAAAGGGGAATGAGCCGAAACTCTCATATGATCATTACTGGATGCCCGTCATCTACCGGAAGAGTCCTGCCTATGCCGGAGGTGAGATCGAAAAATGCGGACGTCTTGTGTATCGGCTCAAGGTATACAGGAACCATGACTGGGTGTGGATGCCGGTCGTGCTTGGAAACAATGATGTTTCCTATATCGAACGTCACTGTGCGGGAAGAAAGGAGTGCAGTCCTGCGCTCAGGAAGTCACACGGCAGATATTACATAACCTGGGCATTCGAAGAACGGACGGAACTGCATGACACAGATGTCATGGACCGCAGGATCTGTGCGGTAGATCTCGGTATCTGTTCGGATGCGACCTGTACGATGATGGATTCAGCTGGAACTGTCTATGCGAGAAAAGTGATCACTATCGCCTATGAAAAAGACCAGGTGAACCATCTGTGCAGCCGGATCCGGAAGAACCAGAAAGCCGGCAGATCTGTGAAAGAGCTCTGGGCATATGCGCAGAATTACAACCGTATGCTTGCGCGTAAGGTATCCGCTGCGATCATCGCATTTGCGGAA
>JAFOLE010000165.1 GCA_017419465.1 Solobacterium sp.
ATGCTTTCCCGAGCACTGCGGAAAACATCTGTATCATCAAGACTCTGTACGAGATGATTCATTTCATACATATCACCGGAAAGACTGTCGTCATACCCGCTGATGACCGCATTCAGCTTCTCATAGGATGCTTTTACTGCTTTATACTGGCGTTCCTTCTCGAGAAGTTCCTCTTCTTCACCTTCCCGCAGAGATGCGGACTCAATCTCGTTGATCTCATGCAGGAAATATTCCAGATCTGCTTCACTGTAGGTTTCCTTCAGCGCCGTTTCCTTCTCCGCACAGAGATCTTTCCATGTATGGAAGGCTGCGGAAGTTTTCTGTTTCAGCTCCTCATCCTGGAGATATTCATCCAGAAGACGGATATGCGTTCCGGTATTCAGAAGATACTGATTATCCCTCTGCCCGTGAATATCAATTTCAAATTCCAGTACATCCTTTAAAAGAGCGAGCGTTACGATCCGATGATCGATACGGACCGTGCTCTTTCCGGAAGCGGAAATCTCACGGGTAAAGGTCACTTCCCCTTCCGTCTCAAAACCGGCATCCCGAAGAACCGCAAGTGCATGTGCATCCTTTGAGAGATCAAATGTTCCCTCAACGATCGCACGGTCGGTTCCCTTGGAGATATAGGACACACTTGCACGATCTGCGCGCAGTAAAGAAACCGCGTCAATCAGGATCGATTTACCGGCACCGGTTTCACCGATGAATGCACTGAATCCGTCTGTGAAATCAAGATTCAGCTCATCAATCAATACAAAGTTTTTAATATACAGGTGTCTTAACATACTTCTTTCAGCCGCAGTATTTCATAATCTCTTCATACAATGACGTAAGATCGCAGCCATCATCCTTCTTTAACAGATTTGCGGCTCCCTGCGGAATATAGTGGTCAGAGAGTCCCATCCGCTTCAGTTTCAGATTCAGGTCGTTGTCATTGCAGAATTCAAGGATGGCGGATGCCAGGCCGCACGCCTTCATATCCGTTTCATAAACAATGACCGGAAGCCCGCTTGCCGCAACGGTACGTATCATTTCTTCGTCCAGCGGTTTGAAGAACCGGCAGTTGATCAGCCGGACCGGAAGCTCATTGACACTCAGTTTGTTTCTGATCGCATCAACGTCAGGCCCGTAAGCCATCACTATACATTTATCCTCCGGACCAGAATATTCCACGCTCCAGTTTAAGGAAATTTCTTTCGGTTCCGGAAGCTGTTCACAGAATACTTCTCCGCGCGGATAACGCACCGCAAACGGATGGTTCTGATGGAGCGCTGTATAAATCATATCACGCGCTTCTGCCGCATCCTTTGGCTGTGCAAGAATCAGATTCGGAAGCGCGCGAAGAATTCCAACATCAAAGATTCCATGATGGGTATCACCGTCTGCGCCAACCAGTCCGGCACGGTCAATCCCGATCAGAACCGGAAGATCCATCCGGCATACATCATGGTTGATCTGGTCATATGCCCGCTGCAGGAAGGAACTGTAAACGCTGATAAACGGACGCATTCCGGAGTTTGCCAGGGAAGCCGCAAACGTCATCGCATGTTCTTCTGCGATACCGCAGTCAAAACTCCGTTCCGGATGTGCCGCAAAGAACCTGTCCAATGCACTGCCATACATCATCGCCGGTGTAATCACAGCGATTCTCTCATCGTCCTCTGCATATTCACTGATCGTATCCGCAATCAGACGGGACCAGGATTTATACCCGGCCGGTGATTCATGAAGCAGACGACCGCTTGCAGGGTCAAACGGGCCGACGCCATGCCACTGTCCGGTAAGGTCTTTCTCACAGGGAGAATAGCCTCTTCCCTTCTGGGTAATCACGTGAACCACAACCGGGCCGTCATGTTCTTTTGCGACGGATAACACACGGATCAGTTCACGCAGATTATGACCATCGACAGGTCCGAGATATTCCAGGTTAAATTCTCCGAAGACACCGGAATCAATGACAGATTCCTTGAAGGCATCCTTCATATTCTTCATTCCCCGATACATGACTTTACCGAAGTCATTCGAAATCAGTGTATGTTTCAGGGAAGATTTGAAATTGTTGTATGATACGGCGGATCTTAGACGCGCAAAGCCGCGTGTCAGAGCACCGACATTCGTGGAGATGGACATGTTGTTATCGTTAAATACGATTACCATATTCCGTTTCTCACTGCCGATATGATTCAGCGCTTCAAGGGATTCGCCAGAGCCCATAGCGCCATCCCCGATCACCGGGACAACATGATAGCTTTCTCCGTGCAGATCACGGGCTACTGCCATGCCAAGCGCCGCCGACAGCGAAGTGCTGCTGTGACCGGCTTCCCAGCAGTCATAGATGCTTTCCGAACGTTTCTGAAAACCTGAAATGCCGCCATACTGGCGCAGATGATCAAAATCCTTTGCCCGGCCGGTAAGGATTTTATGGGTATAACACTGATGTCCGACATCAAAAAACACCTTGTCTTCCGGCGTGTCGAAAACGTAGTGAAGTGCAATTGTCAGCTCCACTACACCCAGGTTGCTCGCAAGGTGTCCGCCTGTTTTGGAAATATGATCAATCAGAAAACGCCGTATTTCAGCGGCCAGCATGGTCAGGTCACTGATGCTCTGCGTTTTTAAAAACTCCGGATTCTGAATAGCGGTGAGATCCATAACGCCTCCTATTTTGCGCGTGCTTCAATTGCGCTGATCATTGCGTTCAGCGAATTGCTTTCAAATCCCCCGAATGTTGCAATACGTCTGCGGCATTCCGCATAAAGATCGTGCATTTCTGTACGTGCGTTCTCCTCCCCCAGGAGACTCACTACTGTGATCTTTTCATTTCGCGCATCGGAATTGCTCTTGCCGAGCTGTTCCGCTGTCGCTGTTATATCTAATATATCATCCTGAATCTGAAACGCCAGTCCAAGAAGATCGCCTACTTCATGCCATTCTTCAACGACACTGTCATCCTTGCCGGCAAGAACCGCACCGATCATCAGCGGCGCAGAAAGCAGGCATCCTGTCTTATATTTATGAACCTTACGGATATCGTCATAGGTACTGTCAGACGCCTCATTCATATCAAGGCACTGACCGTATACCATGCCGTCCGGACCGGCCATTTCGGAAAGGATCCGGATCGCACGGACAACCTGTTCCGCAGGTGCCGAAGAAGATGCAGCACAATGAAAAGCTTCGGTCAGAAGTCCGTCCCCCGCAAGAATCGCGGTTGCTTCATCGAACTGTTTATGATTCGTCGGACGTCCCCGGCGCAGATCATCATTATCCATTGCCGGAAGATCATCATGAATCAGAGAATAGGTATGAATCATTTCAATCGCAGCCGCAAACGGTTCACCCACTGCAGGATCAATTCCATAGCCTTCCAGTACGGTAAACAGAAGATTCGGACGGATCCGCTTTCCTCCTGCGGTTAACGAATACAGCATGGATTCCTTGACCCGGCTGTCAGTTACACCGGAGAGTGCTTTGACAAGAATCGCTTCAATATTCATGTCAGTTCTCCTCGCTTTCTTCAGAAAGTTCGGCGACTTTGGTCTCAAACTCCTTCAGTTTTCCTTCGCAGTCTCTGACAAGTTTCAGACCTTCTTCAAACAGTTTGATTGTTTCATCCAGCGGCTGTTCATTTTCCTGCAGGAGGTCAACGATCTCCTCAAGTCTTGCCATGGATTCTTCAAATGTTTTTGTCTTTTCTCTGCTCATGATTATTCCTCCTCGGTCACACCTGTGACCGCAGCTTCAATGGTTCCCTTATGCATGCGGATTGAGATCGCATCTCCGCTTTTCAGTGCGGACGCTTCACTGACGACATGTTCATCTTTTGTGACAACACTGTATCCGCGGCTCAAGACTTTCAGCGGAGAATAGGCATCCAGAAGTCCTTCCCTGCGTGCAAGTTCCTTCCGCTGATCACTGCGGTATCGATCCATCGTATCCATCATCTTCTG
>JAFOLE010000166.1 GCA_017419465.1 Solobacterium sp.
AAAAAACGGTGCGGCGACCGGGGACGTCTGAAAGCGAACACGCAGATCCTGCAGGCAGAAGCGCCTGCTGTAAATAAACCATCAGAAACAATACAGATCAAAGCTGCGGGATGCAGCTTTTTACTTGGTAATTGCTATAATGAAGGCATGTTGGACTATACCGCACTGATTGTGGCTGCCGGCGCGGGAACGCGCATGGGGCTTGGATACAACAAGGCCTATTACCGGATGGCAGACGGAAAGACGATTCTCGAACATACGATGGACTGCTTCCTGCAGGATGAAGACTGTAAGGAGGTTGTCGTGGTTACGGATTCCGAAGATTTTTATCACGCCCTCGGACCGGACACGATCGGAAAGATTGTTGTTGTGCAGGGCGGCGCTTCCCGTGAGGAAAGCGTCTGGAACGGCATGAAGGCAGTGCTGTGCGATACCGTATTTGTGCATGACGGGGCACGGCCGTTTCTGCCCCGGGAGTGCCTCGGTGCATTGAAACAGGTGATGGAAACGGAAGAGGCTGCCTGTCTGATGGTTCCCTGCAAGGATACGATCAAGGTGGTGGCCGACGGCCGGATTGAAAAAACACTGCCGCGCAGCACCCTGATGGCAGCGCAGACGCCGCAGGCATTCCGCACGGAACTCCTGATGGACTGCATGGAGAAGGCACGGCGGGATGGATTTGAAGCGACCGATGACTGTTCCATCGTGGAGGCCTATTCCGATGTGAAGATTGTGGTCGTGGAGGGCAGCTACGCAAACCGGAAGATTACTACCGTGGAAGATCTGTGAGTATATCTCACAGATTTTTTGTGCTTTTTTTGTGCCTGAAATACAAAACAGACAAATATTACGATATGATTGATGTACGCGCGTTTATTCCGCGCATATAAGGGGGACACCAGAAATGTCACTTGCTTCTATGAACTGGGGGATGATCCTCGGCGGCTTCGGTCTGTTCATGTTCGGTATCAAATTCATGGGCGACGGACTCAAGGCAGTTGCCGGCGACAGTCTCCGTGATTACATTCAGAAGTACACATCCAATCCCGTATCGGGACTGGTGATCGGTATTATTCTTACCATTATCATGCAGTCAAGTTCCGCGACCTCCGCGATTTCCATCGGTCTTGTCCGGGCAGGACTGATGACACTGGATCAGGCGGCGGGCATTATTCTTGGCGCGACGATCGGTACCACGGTAACTTCATTCCTGATTTCCATCAACATCGAGAAGTATGCGATGTTCATCGTCTTTGTCGGAACGATGCTGATCTGTTTCACAAAACGGCGCAAGTTCATCTATTTCGGAAATGTCATCCTCGGCTTCGGCCTCATCTTCTTTGGCATGTCCGGCATGGGTGATTCCCTGGCGGCGCTGAAGGAACTTCCGCAGTTTGAGGCGATTGCCATGCGGATGAGTGAGAACCCGGTGCTCGCAATGCTGACGGGTGTCGTGCTGACAGCTGCCGTGCAGTCTTCCGCCGCAACGATCGGTGTTGCCCAGAAACTCTACCAGGCAGGCGCAATTACCTTCTCGGCATCTCTGCCGTTCATGTTCGGTGCCAATATAGGCACCACGATGACCGGTATTCTTGCGTCCATCGGCGGTTCCATTGAAGGCAAACGGACCGCAGCCCTGCATACGACACTGAATATCATCTCCACGATCATCGGTATGGTGCTTCTGATTCCGTATTCCCGGTTTATTCAGTCCATTGCCGGCGGCCTGAATCCGATGATGCAGATCGCGGTGGCCAACATTATATTCAAAACCGTAACGACCTTATGCTTCCTGCCGTTTGTAAAACAGCTGGTCGCATTTGTATGCCGGATTATTCCTGATGCCGGCGAGAAACATCACCGTCTCGAACTGGAAGGCCTCGACGAAGACCTCACCAAGATCCTTCCGTCCGCGGCAGTTCAGGCATCCGAACAGGCAATTCTCCGTCTTATTGATGTCGTTCGTCTGAATCTTATGAAGACAGATGAGTTCCTGCATAAACCCGGTACCTCGGATGACAAGGATGAGTTTGACAAGACCGAAGCGATGATCAACCGCTTCGACCAGCAGATCACGGAATATCTGATCAAACTGAACGTACAGCGTCACCTGACCAAAAAAGACCGGAACGATGTCCGCTTCCAGTTTGATGCGATCAAGAACTATGAGCGTGTCGGTGATCTGGCATCCAATCTGATCGAGTTCTACCAGATGGTTTCCGAAGCGGGCGATAAGTTTACCGAACACGCGCTCGGTGAAATCGACGCAATGTACAGGCAGCTTGTGGACATGTATGACCTGTCGGTTGAAATCTTTGCGACCCGGGATGAGAAGATGTATGAACAGCTTCTTCAGATGGAACATGTGCTCGATGACCAGGAACAGGCTGCACGTCAGAAACATTTCGAGCGGATGTCCAGCGGCATCTGCACGTCACCGGTTGCTGAATCCGTGTACTCCGATATTCTCGGTACGCTGGAACGTATGGGCGACCATTGCTGCAACGTCGCAAAATCTGCGGTTACCGGTTCTGCCAGTGACCTCTCCGATGATGAAGTGATTGCTTGAAAAAAGATTTGAAATTCTGCGGCGGAAGTGGTAAAAACAGTAATGCTGAGCAGCAGATGATACGCGTAAGTCCGGGCAGGACCTGCGCGTTTTATTTTGTTTCTCATGCTTTGGCAGAAATCTCCGGATGGAGGAAATCAATGAATAACCGTTATCTTGAAACTGAATCTCTGACAACTCTGATGCGGCGCTATTCCGTGCCGTGCATCATCTCACTGCTGGTCGGTGCGCTGTACAACATCATCGATCAGATCTTTATCGCCAATGCATCGTACCTTGGCTCCTACGGCAACGCCGCCAATACCGTTGTCTTTCCGTTTACGATAATTGCGCTTGCGGCTGCGGTGATGATCGGTGACGGATGCAGTACCTTTCTGAGCATGTCGCTCGGCGCGGGAAAAACCGGTCAGGCAAGAAAGAGCGTGGGGTCCGCAGTCACTGTGCTGATCGGCTCCGGCATTCTTCTTTCAGCGGTGTTTCTTCTGCTCAAGGAACCGCTGATCACATTCTTCGGCGCACGCGTCAATGAACAGACCTTTCAGCTTGCGTCGGAATACTTCTTCTGGATTGTGCTCGGCTTCCCGTTTTACATGTTCGGTCAGGGGATGAACCCGGTGATCCGTGCCGACGGGGATCCGCGTTACGCAATGAAGGTGACGCTGGCCGGTGCGTTCGCAAACATGATCCTTGATCCGATCATGATCAATGTTCTGCACATGGGGATGATGGGCGCAGCTCTTGCGACGGTCATCGGACAGCTGCTCACAGCTGTTCTCACCGTACGGTATCTGCTTCATATGAACACTGTCAGCCTGCGGTATACCGATATCCGCCTGCACCGTGATGTTCTGAACGTGTATCTTCCCCTTGGAATCACCAGTCTGCTCTCCCAGCTTTCCCTGGTCGCCTCCATGGCCGCAGTCAACAGTATGGTTCAGAAATACAGCATGCTTGATCCGGTATTTTCCGCTCCGGGACTGACGCAGATTCCGATGGCGGTGATCGGCATCGTCATGAAGTTCTTCCAGATTGTCATTTCCATAGTCGTGGGCATGGCTGCCGGATGTGCGCCGATTGCCGCATACAATACCGGCGCTTCCAGAAATGACCGGGTATGGAAGCTGTTTCTGCTTCTTCTCAGAGGCGAGGCACTGGTCGGAATCGCAGCCCTTCTTCTGGCGGAGTTTGCGCCGTACCGGCTGATCGGACTGTTTGGCGCCGCGAATGAAAGTGTGTACTATACCGAATTTGCGGTCCGTACCTTCCGCATTTATCTTTCCATGATCGTGCTTGCGTGTATAAACAAAGCGGTATTCATCTACCTGCAGGCACTTGGAAAAGCCGCGCTGTCCGCAGGGCTTTCCATGGTCCGTGAGATCGTGCTGGGTGTTGCGCTCCCGATCCTTCTGCCGATGCTGTATGGACTGGATGGTATTCTGTACTCGATGCCGTGCGCGGATCTTCTGACAGGTGTTCTCACGCTTGGTGCAGTGATTCTGATTCGCAGAAAACTGGCACAGGAAGAAACGCAGTCTCTGAATGCGGCCTGAATATTCTGATTTCAGAACGTGTAAATCTGCCCCTCCCGCACTAATTGATATACGGGAGGGTTTTCTCATGAAATGTCCGAGATGTCTGAATACCGACAGACGCTATTTTTACAAGGGAAGCCGGGGCTGGTATTGCCGCCGCTGTATTTCCTTCGGCCGGATCATGCTGGAGGAAGACAGCAGTCCGGCGGTGCTGAGCCCGGTAACTTCCGGCAGTGAGGAATATGTTCTGAAGTATCCGCTGACGCCCTATCAGAAAGAGGTGTCGCATCAGTGCGCGCTTGCGGCAGGGGAACAGGACGTCCTGATCAACGCCGTGTGCGGAGCCGGGAAGACGGAATTGATTCTGGAAAGCGCCGCAAAGATGCTTGCGCAGAAGAAAAAGGTCTGTTTTGCGATTCCCCGACGTCAGGTGGTGCTGGAACTGTCTGCCCGGCTTCAGGCGTGCTTTCCCAACGCGGCGGTGACTGCGGTATGCGGCGGTCATACGGACGTGACGGACGGAGATCTCATCGTCTGTACAACACATCAGCTGTACCGGTATTACCGGGCGTTTGATCTGCTCATTCTCGATGAGCCGGATGCGTTTCCGTTCCGCGGAAATCCGGTGCTTCACGGCATTGCGGAAACCGCCTGCCGGGGCACGAAGATATATCTGACTGCGACGCCGGATGAAACGATGCGCCGGAAGGTAAAGAACGGCTCGCTGCTGGAACTGAAGCTGAACCGGCGCCCGCACGGTCATCCGGTTCCGGAGCCAAGGATCATCACCGCGCCGTCGGTGATTCTTCTTGCGGTGCTGCTGCGCTGGCTGAAAGAACGGGATACGCCGCGCATGGTGTTTGTTCCGACAATCCGGGAAGCAGAGCTTATGGCGGCATTTCTGCGCCTGTTTCTGCCCTGCGGCTGCGTGACATCGAAGAAGGAAAACCGGGACGCCGTGATTGCGGCGTTCCGCAGACAGAAATCCGGCGTGCTTGTCGCAACGACCGTCATGGAGCGGGGCGTGACCGTGCCCGGTGCGGACATCTGTGTCTTTCATGCGGACCATAGCGTGTTTGATGAGGCTTCCCTGATTCAGATGGCAGGCCGCGCCGGAAGAACGTTTAAAAAGCCGGACGGGGATGTGCTGTTTCTTCAGATGAGCCGCAGTACATTGACTGACCGATGCCGCCGGAGGATTCAGGAGGTGAACGCATGCGCTGTCTGATGTGCGGGGAACTGATCCGCAGGGACTCCTTTACGGAGCTGTTTCAGAAGGAAGATGTACTGTGCCCAAACTGCCGGGAAAAATGGAAGCGGATCTCCCGTTCCTTCCGGTTTGAAGGACATGATGCCTTTGCACTGTATGCCTACGACAGCGGGTTTTCCGAATGCCTCCTGCAGTACAAGGAGCTCTGCGATGAGGCGTTGAAACCGGTGTTTCTGTATCCGGATATCGGGATGCTGAGACGGATGTACCGGGGACGGACGCTTCTGCTGCTTCCCAGTGCGCCGCAGGATGTGGAATACCGCGGATTCTCGCATCTGCGGGGAATTTTCGAGTGGCTGAAACTGCCGGTGATGGAGCCGTTTGAAAAGATTTCCGGACGCTCACAGAAGAACCTGGGAAAAGAGGAACGTGCCGCAATGCGCACGGATATCCGTCTGAAAAACGGGGTTCGCATTCCGCGCCGCGTCGTGCTTGCGGATGATGTGATCACGACCGGATCGACGATGAAAGGCGCGCTTTCCGTCCTGCCGGAGGGACTGGACATCCGGATTTTTGCGTGCGGTCTTGCGGAAGCGCCCAAGGAACGTGCGGAAACAGGCGGAATGATGCGGTTTCTTCATCGCGGAACGGGTTTCCGGGATTCCTTGAAGTGAAATATTTATAACGTTATAATAAATTGGCTGATTTATACGATCAGGAGGTTTTTATTATGGCTGGAATACTTGATAAGCTTTTGAACGTCGACGGCCGGCGTCTGAAAGAAGTAGAAAAGAAAATCAAACCGGTGCTTGCACTGGAAGAGAAATACGCGCAGATGAGCGATGAGGAACTGCAGGCGGAAACACCGCGCTTCCGTCAGCTCCTTGCGGAAGGAAAGACACTGGATGATATTCTTCCGGAAGCGTTTGCGACTGCGCGTGAGGCATGCCGCAGAGTAATCGGAGAATTCCCGTATCCCGTTCAGCTCATGGGTGCGGCGGTCATGCAGGGCGGCGACATCGCCGAAATGAAGACCGGTGAAGGTAAGACCCTTACCTCAGTCATGGCCGTATATCTCAATGCGCTGGAAGGCAAGGGCGTGCATGTCGTTACCGTCAACGAATACCTGTCCCAGCGTGACTCGGAATGGATGGGTCAGATCCACCGGTTCCTCGGACTGACAGTCGGTCTCAATCTGCGTCAGATGACACCGGCGCAGAAGCGTGCCGCATACAACTGCGACATCACCTATACGACCAACTCGGAGCTTGGCTTTGACTACCTCCGTGACAACATGGTCAAGAATGCGAAAGACCGCGTACAGCGCGGACTCAACTTTGCGCTCGTCGATGAAGTCGACTCGATCCTGATCGATGAATCGCGTACACCGCTGATTATTTCCGGCGGTATGCGTCAGACCGCAAACCTGTACCTGCAGGCAGACCGCTTTGCCAAGAGCCTGAAGGAACAGATCACGGAAGGCGATGAAATCGTCAAGCCGGGTGAATACGAAGTGGACGTGAAGTCCCGTACCGTACAGCTGACCGAAGCTGGCGTTGCCAAGGCGGAGAAGGTGTTCCGTGTTGACAACCTGTACAACCTGGAACACACCCAGCTTCTGCACCGCATCGGCCAGGCGCTGAAGGCAAACTACATCATGATGAAGGATGTTGAGTATGTCGTTGATACGGAAAACGATGAGATCAACATCGTCGATCCGAACACCGGACGTCTCATGAAGGGACGTGAATGGTCCGACGGTCTCCATCAGGCGGTATGCGCCAAGGAAGGCATCTCGATCCGTCAGGAAACAACGATCCTTGCGACGATCACCTATCAGAACTTCTTCCGTCTTTACAACAAGCTCGCCGGTATGACCGGTACCGCAAAGACCGAGGAAGAAGAATTCACGGAAATATACAACATGCTGGTATATGAGATTCCGACCAACCGTCCGGTCGCAAGAATCGACCAGCCGGATGCAATCTTCGGAACGAAGGATGCCAAATTCCGTGCCCTTGTGGAAGAGGTCAAGGCACGCAACGAAAAAGGACAGCCGGTGCTGGTCGGTACGATTGCAGTTGAAACCTCCGAACTCATCCACAACATGCTGAAGAAGGAAAAGATTCATCACGAAGTGCTCAACGCGAAGAACCATGCAAGAGAAGCGGAAATCATCGCCAAGGCAGGTCAGAAAGGCGCTGTCACCATTGCGACCAACATGGCCGGCCGAGGAACCGATATCAAGCTCGGGGAAGGCGTGAGGGAACTTGGCGGTCTCTGCGTACTGGGCAGTGAGCGTCATGAATCCAGACGTATCGATAACCAGCTGCGCGGACGTTCCGGACGTCAGGGAGACCCGGGTGAATCCAGATTCTATGTATCCGTGCAGGATGATCTGATGGTCCGCTTCGGCAGTGAACGTCTTGAGGGCATCTTCAAATCCCTCGGTGACACCGCTGTGGAATCCAAGACCGTAACCAAGTCGATCAACTCGGCGCAGAAGCGTGTCGAAGGCGTCAACTTCGATGCCCGTAAGACACTCCTGCAGTATGACGACGTGCTCCGCCAGCAGCGTGAGGTCATGTACGATCAGAGAAACTACATTCTCGATCACGAAGACGTACACACCGTCATCCGTCAGATGTTCGAGCGTGTCATCTCCGATACCGTCGGTGCCAACATCGATCCGGAATCCCGTTCGATGGAACTGAATGTGCCGGGACTGATGGAATCGCTGAAGAAGATCGGCTTCGGAGAACTGATCTCGGAAACTGACATTGCGGGCAAGCCGGCCGAGGATGTGACTGCGCTCATCAACGAGAAAGCATGGAATGCCTACGATCAGAAGATCGATCCGGTCCGCACCCAGATGCGCAGCTTTGAGCGCAACATGTCGCTTGAGGTCATTGACCGCGCATGGGTCGATCACATCGACATGATGTCGAAACTGCGTGACGGTATTGGTCTGCGAAGCTATGCGCAGGACAACCCGCTTCAGGCATATGTGACCGAAGGATTCGCAATGTTTGAAAACATGATGCACAATATCGCCCAGGACATCGTTGCCTACTGCATGAAAGTCCGGGTCGTTGTGAATAACGAACAGCCGAAACAGGCGTAAGGAGTATTTGATGGAACTTTATGAAATGAAACAGGGCATTGCCCGCTGCCAGGCCAAATTGGAGCAGCTTGGCTCCTCTCTTTGACCTGGCCGGGAAAAAGAAGACAATTGCCGAAAATGAACAGGCGATGAGTGCGGCCGACTTCTGG
>JAFOLE010000022.1 GCA_017419465.1 Solobacterium sp.
AGCGCTGCGCAGTATGCGCCCGAACAGCTGGAACTGCTCAAACAGGGATACATTTATACCAAGGATAACTATTCCATCATGTATGTCGGCGCAACACCCGACAATGTGAAGAAAGAGCTCGCAAAGCTGCTTCAATGATCATAAAGAAAAACGGTCCCTGCGAACCGTATTCTCAGGCATCCGG
Source organism: Solobacterium sp. (assembly GCA_017419465.1). Classification (GTDB taxonomy): domain Bacteria; phylum Bacillota_I; class Bacilli_A; order Erysipelotrichales; family Erysipelotrichaceae; genus Bulleidia. Next base: position 185 of record JAFOLE010000022.1, read on the forward strand.
CACTGCCGGATGCTTTTTAATACTCTTCTTCCTCTTCCGGCAGCCGCTCTGTCAGGATGCCTTCCTTGATCATTGTCCGGCGGATCCGGTTCAGCTTCGGATTGTAGGTATGCCGGTCGACGGTATTCTTCAGAGAAGTGCCGTAACGCTGAACCAGGAGTTTGTTCACTTTGGCGCGGTTCAGGAAGACCCGGTACAGAATCACGATCAGCACAAACGTCAGAAACGGCACCAGCGGATGAACCTTGTCCGGGTCCTGCATGCCGATCTCACAAAGGTATTTGTTCAGGTTGCTGCTTGCGATGACGCCGCATAACAGCACGACCAGACCGCTGGAAATAACCGCCATGAACATCATGCTGGTCTTGTCTTCTTCACAGACATTTGCGGCCATGCATTCACAGTTCACCACAAGCAGAACAGCGAACAGGAAAACCGGCAGTAATCCGGGGAAGCCGGAAAACAGTGATACAAATAATCCTGTCACCAGTGCCATGATCAGTGAAAAGCCAGCCATCGTAATCCTTCCTCACTGCCATTATAACGTGAGCCTTACCTGCGTCCATGTCTGATGCCTGAGATGTGAACGCTGTGCATTCATTGTACAGTTAATGACTGCCCGTCAGTCAGCCCACTTATACTGCGGCTTGAGATCACTGTAATAGGAATACGGTATCTTTTTCTCCTTCTGAAGTCTGCCGATCACAATGAAAGGCGGTACACCCTGCGATTTTGCGAACGATTTAATCGTGTCTATATTCTTGTAACCATGTTCACTGACAAAACGGCTGTAGTCACTTTTCCCCAGCAAAGTATCACTGGCAAACTGATCTGCTTTCTGTTCTTTCCGCTCAGCTGCCGGATCATTCATATCCATAAGATAACCCTGTCTTGCCAGATCACCATTTACGATATGTCCAAGTTCATGCATCAGGGAAAACCAGAAAATATCCGCAGAAGATCCCCGTAAGGTAAGAACCATCTGAAACGTATCATCCTTCTTCTTCGATATAAAACCCTGTACCGGGGCACCCCTGAAATGCGGCATTACAGAAAAAGCAATTCCATATTTTTCGAGCAGATGTGTAAGTTCCGGTTCCGGATTTTTCCGTTCCTTACACATCAGTTTTTTCAGTTCGCATATAAGCTCAGCAGTATTGTCCCTGGAAAATGCGGTCTCAGGCTCTGTCTTAACTGCCATCGTCTTACACATACACAGCCAGGCACCCGTTACTTCCGGAACCACCGAAACGCTCCTTGACATTCTGAATGCGCCATCGGCCGCAAAGTGTTTCAGATTACGCAGATCACTGACCCCAAATATCCGACGCAATGAAAGAACTGATTCTTCTTTTGTCAGATCGGACGGAATCACATGTTTCTTTCTGAGATATCCGACAACTTCCCGGATTGTTTTTAAAACAGCTTTTTCTTCCTCCGTAATTGTTTCGGCTTCGTTAACAGTCAGCAGTTCCGCATCATACTTTGCCTGAAGATTCAGCCAGAAAGAGCTTGATACACCAAACGCATACTCAAGTCCTCTCGCCAGGCTTTTGGAAATATCTTTCTTTCCATTGATCACATCACTCAGGAATGCTTCAGAAATACCAACTCTGCGGGCGAGTTCTTTCTGTGCAATATCCCGTTCCACAATCAGGTCCCCGATTGTTTCTCCGGGATGTATCAGTAAGTCACGAGATATACCACGTTTCTTTTCCGCCATGATAATCAACAACTCCTTCCACTCTGACAACTTCACAAATTGTCACAACTTTGCCGGCATCATCCGGCTGTATGATCATTCTTACATTTCCTGTAACACGTACAGAATACTTTCCCTTATCTTTTCCTTTCAGCGGCTCCGGATGACCTAAGTCCAATTTCAGAAATTCTCCGAAATTGTTAAGAGCTTCCAGGCGATCAATATGCTTTTTTATTGCCCTCACCCACGTCAGCGGAATGATTTTCTTCATCTCTCCATAATTTTCAAAATACTTTCTTACCTGTTTATTCGCATACGTTATACGCAAACTACCACCGCCTTAATATAACGATTAACTATTTGGTTTATTTAAATTATATCTTCACTTATAAATTAGTCAATTGGCTAATTTAAAAACCCTCCTGCGATACTCATCTTGTGAAAAATGAATATCTGACAGGAGGATCCGTCAATCGTTATATGGTCAGACTGCTCAGTCGAGATCTTCGCCGTTGGACGCAATGACCTTCTTGTACCAGTAGAAGGAATCCTTGCGGCTCCGTGCCATTGTGCCGGTGCCGTCATCATGCTTGTCGACATAGATGAAACCATAGCGCTTGCGCATTTCACCGGTTCCCGCAGACACAAGGTCGATCGGTCCCCAGGTTGTATAGGCACGCAGATCAACGCCGTTCTCCACAGCCTTCTTCATCGCCGCAATGTGCTTGCGGAAATAATCGATGCGGTACGGATCATGAATGGATCCGTCAGCTTCCACGGTGTCAAAGGCACCGACACCGTTTTCCACCACCATGAGCGGACGCTCATAGCGGTTGTAGATCATCTCCAGATAATATTGCAGGCCATCCGGGTCATATGCCCAGCCCCAGTCGGAATACTCAAGGTACTCATTCTTTGTGCCGCGCACCATGTTTCCGGATGCGCCTTCTTCGCCCTTGTGTGTGGTAACGGACATCGACATGTAGTACGAGAACGTGTACATGTCCACGCAGCCTTCTTTCAATGACTGCAGGTCATCTTCCGTAATGTCGAGTTTTACATTGTGTTCGTTCCACAGCTTCTTCGCATAGGTCGGATAGTAGCCGAAGCATTGTACGTCACCGCAGTAGAAGATGCCCTTTTCCCACTTGTAGCGGTTGAAGAGAATGTCCTTGGGATCTTCAGTATGCGGGTAATAAGTAATGCCGCAGATCATACAGCCGATCATGTTTTCCGGATCGATCTCATGGCCGATCTTTACTGCCTTTGCGGAAGCCACAAACTGGTTGTGGAGATGCTGGTAGGCATCCTGGAAATAGGAGTCCGGCATGTCATCCGGCAGGAAGTTGATCGTGTTGTTGATTTCATTGAAGGTCAGCCAGTACTTTACAAGTCCCTTGAATTCCGTAAAGCAGGTCTTCGCAAACTTCACGAACAGCGGGATGAGTTCCCGGTTCTTCCAGTCTCCCAGTGTTTCTTCGAGATACAGCGGGGTATCGAAGTGCCAGATGGTAACCAGCGGTTCGATGCCGTATTTCTTCAGTTCCGTGAAAACATTACGGTAGAATTCCACGCCTTTGGGATTAGGCTTTTCTTCCATTCCGGTCGGATAAAGTCTTGACCAGGAAATGGACATGCGGAATACCTTGAAGCCCATCTCCGCAAAGAGCGCGATGTCTTCCTTGTAGTGATGATAGAAGTCGATGCCGTCATGGTTGGGATACAGGCAGTCATCCAGCACCGCATAATGTGCGCCTTCCGGAAGCTTCTCGAATTTTGTGATAAAGCCTGGTTTGCCGTCTTTATCGATATAGGTGATTCTTCTCGGCTCACTGACTGAGCCGCCGGTTGTGACATCGGTCAGTGCCGGTCCTCTTCCGTCGAGGTTCCAGGCACCCTCCAGCTGGTTTGCGGCAGTAGCGCCGCCCCACAGGAAATCCTTAGGAAATGGCATACATGTTCTCCTTTTAACTTATGTTATGCGATGGATTTGATTTCGGTAATGCCGCACTGTTCGAGTGCTTCTGCGGATGCCACAACGCAGCTTTGCGCTTCCGCAAGCGCCTTGCGCAGCGCTTCTGCGGCTGTGCGGAGGTCATCGTTGCTGGTATCGAGGATCTCTTTGCGCAGCTTCACACGGTCATCATAGGTGACGCCGCAGAACCAGCTTGCGTCCGCAAGCGTGATCTTTGCGCCGGGCGCAAGCAGCGGTTCATTCGCCGCAATCGTACCGATGATATAGGATGTCAGATCGGTTTCCTGATTTGCCAGATCTTCAATATAATCCGCCGCTTTTTCAAACGTCTTCAGGCTGTTTGCCGGGCTTGGATCCCGATAACTGTAACATGCCACATTGCCGTTGCGGCTTGCCGCAAAGCCGGTTCCGTAGGCACCGCCCTTGACGCGGATCTCATTCCAGAGATAACCGTATGTCAGGATCTGGGCAACCGTACGAAGAACGCCGGAGTAGGCAAAGTCATAGTTCTGCAGGTTGTTTCCGCTGACCGCATACGAGATCTGCGCAGGCACCTGAATACCTTCTGTCTTCTTTTCAAACAGCGGATAATGCACTTTCGCGCGCTGTGCCTGCGATACCGGAAGTGCTTCCAGCAGCGGATCGAGCGCCTTGAGATGATCTTCTCCGCTGATACTGATCGTCATACGTGCTTTGGAGAACAGCTCACCGCAGTACATCTCGCATGCATACTTCAGTTCATCAAACTTCTCCTCGTAGTGTTCAATCAGATCACTGGTATAGACAAAGGATTCATATCCGCTGAAGTATTCCTTGGCAACACTCTCTGCACTGCCCTGCGCGCCGACACGCATGACTGCCGCCGCATGTCCGCCGCCGATAAACATCTGGCGGGACTGTTCCTTGTACTGCTGGAGAATCGGCAGGATCGTTTCCTTTTCGAACTGTGTTTCCGTCATGACCTCCTGAATCAGTTCAACGGCCTTTGCGACATTCTGTTTCAGTACGGAACAGTGCACCGCAAGTACCGGATAACAGGAAGAACGGTCACGGTTGACGGTAAACGCATCATTGCGGAAGCGCAGGGATCCGATGTTGGCACGGATCAGTTCCTGCAGTTCCGGCAGGGTGTGGCTTGCCGTGCGCAGACGCAGGAAAAGATCGGTCATCAGCGATACTTCGCTCAGATGATCTTTGGTAATTCCTGCGAGATTGAAATACAGATTCAGATAAACAATGCCGTTATCACTTTCCGGATATAACAGAACCGGAACGCCCTTGTATTCGGATTCCTTCGGTTCCATGGGTTTCGGAAGCGGATTGACATCGCTTCTCTGCAGTGCGGGAAGCGTTGCCTTCTGTTCGGGCGTATCTTCCTGAGCCTGCCAGAGATCGAGATTATGATTCAGTTCGATGTAGGACGCAATATCCTCCTGCCAGGATTCCTTTGCGGCCTTCAGTTTTGCGGTTTCCTTTTCCTTCCGTTTTGCCGCGAGGGTTTTGTCCGGCACGACAACGGTCAGAGAGTACGCATCCGTATCCAGCAGATCCCTGCGGATCAGGTTTTCAAAGTAATCCGTATCCGCCTTCTGACGCAGTGCTTCATACATGTTTCCGACCGAGATATACATTGCCGGATCGCCGCCGTACATCCAGGACTGATAGATCGTCGCCGCCAGTTTTACACCGGCCGGTTCGCTCTGTTCGCGGTAACGGAATTCCATCTGGTTGAGAATCGCCTTGAGCTCTTCCTTCCGCAGACCGTCTTCGAGAAGCTTTGCGGCGGTGTCATGCATGCACTGACGGATCTTTTCCGCATGTTCTTTTTCCGTATTGCGCACCACAAGGCCGATGTACGGCTGGGTAAGCTCATCCATGACGTCAAGGTCCGCATCCTGTCCGAGTTTGTTTTCCAGGATTGCCTTCTTCAGCGGCGCTTCATTCGACCCCGTCAGCATTGTGGAAAGCACACGCCATGCCATCTGTGTTTCGACATCGTCATAGTCACAGAGAATCTTAGTGAGGACGACTTCCGTCTTTTCGGTTTCGCTTTCATCTTCGCCGATCTCATACGGGACTTCCGAAACCGTCGGAGAAAGATTCTCCTGATGACCGGTCTCGAAGGTCATGTTTTCATTGTCATATTCCGCAAAGAACGAATCGATTTTTGCGAGTGCCGCATCGATATCAAGATCGCCATCCAGCACGGTTCTCGAGTTGGACGGATGATAGCACTTCGTATGTGCCGCAAGGAACTGCTCGTAGGTAAGATCCGTGATCTTTTCCGGATCGCCGCCGGAGACGTATTTATAACAGGTCTCCGAGTACAGCTGCCGCATGACTTCGTTCATCATTACTTCATCGACGGAAGAGAAGGCCCCTTTCATCTCATTGAGCACGACACCCTTGAATACCGGCTCCTCTTTCGGATCCCGGATCTCATAGTGCCAGCCTTCCTGATAGAAGATGTTCGGGTTGGTATAGATTGCCGGATGAAGTACGGCATCGAGATAGACATCCATCAGATTCAGGAAGTCCTTGTCATTCCGGCTGGAAACCGGATAGATGGTTTTATCCGGATAGGTCATCGCATTCAGGAAGGTCTGAAGCGAGCTCTTAAGCAGGTCCACGAACGGTTCCCGCACCGGATACTTTCTCGATCCGTTCAGCACAGAGTGTTCACAGATATGAAAGACACCGCTGTCATCTTCCGGGATGGTCTTGAAGCCAATGCAGAAGGTCTTGTTTTCATCCGGGCGTTTCAGCCAGACAAGTCCTGCGCCGGTCTTCTCATGAACCATTTCATAAAGCGTGCCGCGGCAGTCAGGCGCATCCTCCACACGGGTTACCAGGAAGCCCCTGATGCGGTCATTCACGTTAATATCCATTGTTTTTTAATCTCCTGTCCGTTAACAGTGTATCATATGACTCCCCGAAACAACCCGCCTGCGTACTCTCGTGTTACAATGGGAAAACAGGTTTCCCATCATGATCGAACTTGAACTGAGAACCGCGATTGCCGCAGCGGGTGATCCGATTGAAAAAGCGATTAAAAAATACCGGCTGAACCGGGCCGATATCCTTTCGTCGTCCATTGTGCACCGCTCCCTGGATGCCCGGCCGAACCATGAGCCGGCCTTTCAGTATAAGCTGCGCTTTGAACTGCGCAATGAATCCTCTGTGCTGAAACGTCTGAAACAGGCACGCGCCGTGACGCCGTTTGTGTATCAGATCAAAGAACGCGGCACCACCCCGCTTTCTTCCCGGCCCATCGTCATCGGCTTTGGGCCCTGCGGAATGGCCGCAGGTCTTCTGCTTGCCCGGCTGGGATACCGGCCGCTGATTCTGGAACGCGGTCCGAAGACCGAAGACCGGGTAACGGCCGTCGAACAGTACTGGAAGACCGGCGTCCTCGACCCCGAACGCAACGTGCAGTTCGGCGAAGGCGGAGCCGGTGCCTTCTCGGACGGAAAGCTCACCACCCGGGTCAAGGATCCGCGCGTTTCACTGATACTCGATGAGCTGATCAAAGCCGGTGCGGATCCGTCCATCGCCTGGCTCAACCATCCGCATATCGGCACCGACCGGTTCCGTGAAATCAATAAAACGATCCGGAATGAAATCATCCGGCTTGGCGGTGAGGTCCGGTTTGAGACAGCCCTGCAGGATCTTGTGATAAACGGCAATGCACTTCAGGCAGTTGTCACCTCCGCCGGAGAAACAATTCCCTGTGAAGCGCTGATCCTTGCGGTCGGACACAGTGCCCGCGATACGTTTGAGATGCTGTATGAGAAACATCTGCCGCTGGAGTCAAAACAGTTTGCGGTCGGCTTCCGGGCCGAGCACCTGCAGGAATTCATCAACGCCCGGCAATACCGGAATATCCCGGATTATTCCTCCCTTCCGGCTGCCGAATACCACCTTTCTCATACCTCATCCCTGAAAAAGGGCGTCTACTCCTTCTGCATGTGTCCGGGCGGATTTGTCATTCCGGCCGAAAGCATTCCCAATACCGTTGTGACCAACGGGATGTCCTATGCGGCACGAGATGGAAAGAACGCCAATGCGGCATTATTGGTGCAGGTTGATGCCTCGGATTTCGGAGACGGACTCTTTGCGGGCATGCACTTCCAGGAGAAGCTCGAACATGCGGCCTATGACCTTGGAAACGGGAAGGCACCGTGCGAAACGATTGCCCACTATCTGAAGCAATCATCCGTAAACGACGTCACTTCGGTACAGCCAACTTATGCCCGCGGCGTGACCATGGCTGACCTGCATGCATTACTTCCGGATGCGCTCAATCAGTCGCTGGAAGAAATGCTTATCCATACGGAATCCATCTTCCCTGGATTCACCAGTGAAGGCGCATTGTTCACCGGAATCGAAACCCGGACCAGTTCGCCGATCCGCATCCTGCGGGATCTGAAAACACTGGAATCTCCGGTTTTCGGCATCTATCCTTCCGGTGAGGGCGCCGGATATGCCGGCGGCATCGTCAGCTCTGCCATTGACGGCGTCAAGTGCGCCGAACAGATCATCGCCCGCTATGCGCCGGCAAACGAATAGGCACAGAATATGGATTTCCCATACAAAACGTCCGCACCTGCGCGGACGTTTTCTGTTGTGTTCTGGAATGTGGATGCCAGAAATAATACATTCCATTGTCTTTTGAATGCTGGCTCTGTACAGCTTGTCTCTGGACAGTCCGTACAGGTATTCAAAAATTTGATGAATGGTGTATCCATGACACCTTATGAATACATGGTTTCTGTATTGCAAGATAAACGATACGACTGTATTGTTTATCCCGAAAATTAACCCAACAGGTTAATTTACAAACAGACAAACCATGTTATATTAGCCATAGGCAATATTCCAAAACGTAAGCACTAAAGATTTCCCCACTGTATAGCCAGAGAGTTAATCGATATTGTTATTACA
>JAFOLE010000167.1 GCA_017419465.1 Solobacterium sp.
AGATTGGTAACGACAAACAGTGCCGTTGCGATTGTGGAACGGGAACCTTCCAGTTCCAGTGACAGGAATGCGGACAGCTGACTGCCGAGCATCATCGGCAGAAGACCGATCGCGCATCCGATCAGATAACGGTTGAACATCGCAATGACACCCGGATCGGGATTCATGAATCCGGTCATCTGGAATGCGCCGGCGGATGCCATCAGAACCGACGCAATAACCGCGGTAATGCTTACCGCGGTTATGTTGAGCGAAAAAATTTCCTGTGTGCGTTCTACCTGGTTGCCGCCCATGTATTTGCCGCAGAGGATCTGCGATCCTCCGAGGAACACATTACTGATGGCCGTAATAAACTGAACGATTGGAGCATACATTCCAATCGCTGTCATTGCATCTTCACCAAGCATGTTGCTCGCAAACAGGCTGGAGATGATTCCGTTCAGTGACGGAATGCCTACGAGCAGGATCTGTACCGGCAACAGCCGGAAAAACAGTTTCGAAATGATCTTGTCATTCGAACTTGCCTTCAATGCATTATTCATTATTTTCTCCCCGTATCACCAGTACGGTTTTTCTTATAAACTCACACCCGTTTAATAAGTGTCAGAATATTATGTCCGTCTTTGTATTCATAGGACATTTCATCCATGGATTTTTTGACCAGATAAATACCAAGTCCGCCGATCTTGCGTTCGGACGCAGACAGCGTGGTATCCGGATCTTCTTTTTCCAGCGGATTGTAGGGAATTCCGCTGTCCGTGAATGTCAGTTTTACAATACCCGGAGTATCGGTATCTACACTGATTACAGCCTTTCCGGTATCCGGCGCATATGCATACATGCATATGTTCGTGAAAATTTCGTCGACAGCCAGTTCAATCTGCATCTGTGTGCCCATGGAGCACCGAATGCGTTCCAGCTGGTTTGTTACAAATTCTGTTGCTGAAGCAAGATTCTCCACAACTGCTTCCAGTTCAATCTCTGCCAAGCTGCCTCCCCTCCTTTCACTCGGATTCCGTTCTTCCGCATCGTTTATGCGGGCAGTGGATGTTTCGATTCGCTTACGCGCTGACGTTCATGATGTCAGAGAAACCAGTGACGTTGAAAATCTCCATAATGGTGTCACTGACGTTGATTACTTTCATTTCACCCTTCTTCATCATGTGCTTCTGTGTGGACAGAAGAACACGAAGTCCAGCCGATGAAATGTATTCAAGATCCTTGAAGTCAAAGGTCAGGTTATCGATGCTGTCCAGTTCCTTCTGAAGTTCTTCTTCAAGCTGGGGTGATGTCATCGTATCGAGTCTGCCGACCAGTGATACTGTGAGTTCACTCCCGTTTTTGTCCATTTTGATTTCCATTTCTTAACCCTCCTGTTCAAATCGCAAGTTCGCTGAGCTCCGGAAGCAGCTTGTTGAAGTTCTCCCGGCACATTGCGATGATTGCATCTCTGTTGTTTTCGTTGACGTGCTTCATGACAGCACAGTAGTACATCATTCGTGCACATGCAAGCACAATGGCTTTTTTCTTCGCATTTTCCAGTTCTTCCGGCCGATCCGCGAAGTAGTAAGTCATGATCCGGTTATACAGATCTTCTGTCACTTCCGGTGACAGCCCGAAGAACTTGACGGTATCTTCCGGGTCGATCTTTGCGAATCCGATATACGGCAGATACATACCTGCCAGTTCATATACCGTATTGCCGACACAGAGCGTATCCATGTCGATCAGCAGGCTTTCCTCATTCTGAATCATAACATTCTTAATGTGGAAATCACCATGCAGCATATGTGTCTCATCCGGTATTGCATCGACCATGGTATTGAGACGTTCGAACTCTTCCTCCGGCATGATACCGGCCTCTTTGATCTTGACCATACGCCGCGTTGAGATCTGCTTGCGGGAAGGAAGTGCACCTGGCTTCGGTTCGGTCGCATGAACGATTTTAAGCAGTTCTGCACTCATCTGCGAAATTTCATCCACCGTCTTTGTGCCTTCCTTAAGCAGGCGGTGGTAACTCTTTGCGTTGAGAAGCTCAAACACAGAGCCATAGAGTCCGTTGTCTACCTGTACGATATCATACGAAATCGCAGTTGGTACACCGAGTACAAACGCGGTGCGCGCCAGTTCGCGCTCCCGTTCGATTTCCGCCAGGGAATCCGGATTGCGGAATACCTTTACAATCGTATCTTCATCATAGCGGTACACGATGCCGTTGGCGCCTTCGCCGATCACTTCGCATCCCTCTACGGAGAGATGACGGAAGGCTCTGCGGATATTCAGCATTTCCGTGAAGCCCGTGACTTCGAAGATGTCATATACTTCCGGTGCAACGTTGATGACCGTGATATCGTCGTGCGCTTTTTTCAGACGAAGCAGAATGCGCAGACCTGCACTGGAAATATACGTCAGTTCTTTTGCGTCGATTACAATCGACTCTGCGCCGTCGAGATGTTCCTTAACTTCGTTTTCGACATTCGGGGCGTTGGCTGTGGAGATCTGGCCGTCCAGAATAATGGTAAGCTTACTGCCGTCGGTTTCATAACTGATGCGGCATTCATCTTTCTGAGCAGTTGTCACGCATTCACCTCCGTATCAGACATATAAGGTCGTCCTTATTATTATACATATTAACTGTAAGCGATTCCATCAGCGAACTTTGCGAAGAATACTCCGATCCAGCAGGTCCACCTTGGCCGCTTCGTTGACCAGCTCCAGCTGCAGCATCGCAAGATTCAGCGCAGATACCGCAAATCCGAGCGTGATATCCGCAACCATCGCCATGGTAAGCGCCTGGCGAGGAATCCCGAGCTGGGCAAAGATCGCCGTGTAGGTAAGCAGTCCGATGCCGGCCACCGGCGGGGTTGCGGCAATCAGAGCCGCGGTGAGCACCACCGCAATAACAAACCAGACCGGCGTAATGGTCACGTTGTACACATGTGCCGCGTATAAGGTGACAATCATGCAGGCAACACAGCCGGACGGCATGTAGATGACCATGCCGAGCGGAAATGCATAGTCCGTCAGCTTCTTACTGATGCCGAAGCGCTTCTCGCAGAGAATCTGGCTGTCACCGATTGCGGCATCCACGGAGGCGTTGACAAACGCTGCCCGGAATGAATCCTTCATCTTGGCTGCCAGCAGTTTCACCGGAACATCATACCGCCGGGAAACGGACATCAGCCGCAGATACAGTCCGAGGGCGCTGACCAAGAAATAAATCAGAAACGGCAGCCAGAGTCCGGTGATGATCCGGACCGATCCGTCCCAGATGCCAAGGATCAGCAGGGTTGCGACAAAGAGCGGCGTCAGGTTGCTGACCCAGCCGGCAATCGTGAGGCCGATGGAGTCCGCCTGTTCCACGATGGTACGGAGGCTGACGGTCTGGGCAGAATTGACGATCAGGGCGTTGCCGATAATGATCGCCAGTGCGATCAGCTGCGGGGAGTTGCCTTCGATAAACGGCGTCAGTATATCGCTCGGAATCATACCGAGGAAGAAGTCGAGAATGCTTGTGAACTGCGATCCGTCAAAGCTCATCGGCGAAAGATCCATGCCGAGCAGGAAGTAAGAGATTACAGCTGCGGACGCAGTGGAAAGCAGCGTCAGTCCGAGAAAGCGCCACACCATGTCCTTGCCGCTCTTGCCGATTGTCGGCAGCATGCCGATTCCGCAGATTGCGGTCATGACGGATAGGAAGATGACCGGACCGGAAGAAGCGTTCAGAATCCGCAGGAACACCCCTTCAATCGGACCAAGGACGGTGCTCAGGACAACGGATCGCACCGTCTCCGGAAGCATCGCTTTGCCAAGCACCCCGATCAATGCGCCGATCATGACCGATAACATCAGTTCCAGTGCCGGATTGCGGTTGAGATTCGGAAGCTTTAACTGCAGAATATTGAATCCCTTCCGGTAGTTATATACCGGCGAAAGGCTTAAGCCGCTGTAGAGATTCTCCGCCCAGTCGCCGAGGTCGTTCTCACTGCTTACGAGCGGATTGTACTGTTCGCCCGGCATCGTAAACGTAATCACCGGCCGGCCCCAGTTGACGGTCATTTCCACATGCAGTACTGCCTCATGTCCGAAATGATCCATCCAGCGAAGCACTGCCTCTTCCAGCGAAAACCGGATCCGGATCCGGTTGGCGCGCTCCATCCGGACTTCCTGCAGAAAGGTTCCGATCGTCTCTGAAAGACCATCCACATGTTCCGGGGTCAGCGGAACCATTTCATTTACCGTTTTAATCGATCTGCCGCGCTTCCAAAGTTTCATTGATTCGTTCAAATCCGGCACAGCCGGATTCCCTTTCCATGTATTACCGCTCCGTAATTATTCCTAATTATACGTTACATCGATTGGAAAATCCGATGCGATACAGAAAAAAGAGACGTGCAAGTCTCTTTCCAAACACTGTTTCATGATGCAGGAACCGTCAGTTCTGCCCGCCGTCATCTTCCGTATCCCCAAGATACGCAAACCGCGGAACCGTGACGCCGTTTACGGTTACTGTCTCCGCAAACATTCCTGCAGGACGCACCCAGAGTCCGCGCTCGCCGTATTCGGCACGGTAGACGACCATCGGCTCCAGCGTCTCGCTGTGCTTTGCGACACCAAGCACCGTATACTCGTTGCCTTTGTAATGACGGTACCGACCCGGCTTTACCGTACTCATAAGGTGCTCGCCCACTGAACCAGTACGCTGGTTCCGATAATCAGGACCGCAAGAATTACATAATTCATTTCGGCATGTCCTCCGGTTTCTTTTTCAGGATGTAGTGATTCACGATCTTCACTGCCACATAAGCCCATGCGACAGAGAGAAACAGACCCAGCATCCCGACCCCGAGTCCGAACACAAGGAGCGCAAAGCAGAGCAGCCCCGGAAAATATTTACTGATATCCATGGTTCAAGTGTAGCTGTTTTTTTCCGAAACTGTCCAAAATTGACACAATTTGATGTGATTAACGCATGGTTTTTTTGTACAATATCTCCTGTTATGGAATGGAAAAAGGATCTTTTCTTTATATTATCCGCAGAACTTGCGGCCATGTTTCTTGCGGCGGAGAGCGTCTTCCGGGCACTTACCTTTCCCGGCATGATGTTCAACACCGCATTCATCCGCATCTGCATTTATACCCTGTCCATCTCCCTGTTTCTTGGATGGCTGTTCTCACTGTTTCCGGAGAAGACCGCCAAGATTCTGACCTGCATTACCGGCATCTTCTTCGGTGCCTATACCGTAACGCAGCTTCAGTTCATGAACTACTACGGTTCCTATATGTCTGCCCGGGCAACGCTCGACGGTGCGGGCCGCATCGGTCAGTTTGCGGGCGGATTCATCGCCCTGATCAAACCGGTGTATTACACCGTACTGATCGTACCGATTATTGTGCTCTTCATTAACATCTTCTGTCATTTCGGCAACAGCACGTTCAAGCAGAAGCTGATGGTCATGCTGAGCGGATGCCTTCTGCTGGAAGCCACCGCATTCTCCAACCTTACGACAACCGAATATATGCCGCTCTACCGGCATCCCCGCTTTATTGACCGCTCGATCCGGGAGTTCGGTCTTGGACGTTTCCTGATCCTGGATGTCATCTCCCTTGCAAAAGGCTCCTCTTCCTCGGAACTGATTCTGCCGGAAGAAACCGCCGAGCCGGAAACCACACCGGAGCCGACCCAGGAAACCACCGCAGAACCGGTGATCACACGCCGTGATACGATCGACGACACTGCCTGGAAGGAACTCATGGAGAAGGAAACAAATGAGGAGATCAAAACCGTTGATCGCTACCTCATGAACCGGGATATTCCGGACTTCAATGACCATACCGGATTTCTGAAAGACTACAACGTCGTCTATGTCATGATTGAAGCCTTTGACTACATGGCCATCGATCCGGAACTGACGCCGACGCTGTACCGCATGAAAGAAGAAGGATGGGACTTCACGGATCACTACACGCCGAAGTTCTCGTGCGCGACCGGAGAAAGTGAATTTGTCTCGGAAATCTCTCTGGTTCCGCTGTCCGATGTCTGCACACCGAACCAGTATGCCGCAAACGAATGGCCCAACAGTATCTTCAGCGTATTCAAGCATGCGGGATACTATTCCACCGCCTACCATAACTGGAAAGATGAATTCTATGAGCGCCGCACGCTGTATTCCCAAAGCGGATGCCAGGCGTACCTCAATTACGAAGACCTCGACTATACCAGACTCTGGGGCTGGCAGTCCGATCTTGAGATGATGGAACTGACGATTCCGTACTGGATCGATCAGGATAAATTCATGTCACTCTATGTCACCAGCAGCACCCACTTCCCCTACGATGAGGGAAGTGAACTCGGCAACCGCTACCTCGATCAGATCAACGCCGTCCATCCGGACTATCCGATGGAAGTTAAGCGTTATCTGTCCAAGTCCATTGAACTGGACAAGTCCATGGAATACCTGATCTCCAAACTGGAAGAAGCAGGCAAGATGGACAACACACTGATCGTTCTCTTTGCGGACCACCATCCGCTGGAAACCCCGCTTCAGATCATCGCCGATTACGGCGGCCAGGAAGCGGACCGTCTGAACGGGTTTGATGAGGACCGTACGCCGATGATCTTCTATTCTTCCTCCCTGAAGCCGGAGAAACTGGACCGCATCAACAGCACCTTCGATATCCTGCCTACCGTACTGAACCTGATCGGTCTTGATTATGATCCGCGTCTCTATGTCGGCAAGGATTACTTCGATGAAGCTTCCAGTCTTGTCATCTTCCCCAACGGCAGCTGGATCACGGAAGACGGTGCGTATTACGCATCGGATGATACCCATGATGAATCGCTCTCGGAAGAGGAAGTCACGAAACGAAACAACGAGGTCAATAACCTCTTCTCCATCTCCCGTCTGATTTACCAGAACAACTACTTCAAATACCGTCCCGAGATTCCGTTTCCCAAAGATTAAGATGAGCGGCTGATCCGCTCATTTTTTTCATCCATACAAAAACGGAGGAGCACTTCACTCCTCCGTATGATTCATTATTCGACAGTGACTGACTTGGCAAGGTTGCGCGGCTTATCGATGTCACAGCCTTTTTCCTTTGCGGCATAATACGCAAACAGCTGGGTCAGCACCGCACAGGGAACCGCACTCAGCGACGGTGTGAGTTCCGGAATGCGCACAACGTATTTGAACTCATCTGCACGCATGGTCTGGTCCGTGACCAGGATGACACGGGCGCCGCGCGCCACGGTTTCCTTGATATTGGAGATCGTCTTTCCTGCCACATCCGGCTGGGTTGCCAGCGCAAGCACAACGGTATTTTTTTCAATGAGTGCAATCGGTCCATGCTTCAGTTCTCCTGCATAATAGGCATCCGCATGGACATAGGATACTTCCTTGAGTTTCAGCGCACCTTCCAGAGCACTGGGATAGTCCAGCTGACGGCCGATGAAGTAGGCATCCCGCTGGTCTTTTAACATTCCTGCACACTTCTTCATGAACGGCTCATTCTTCAGCACTTCTTCTGTAATTTCCGGAAGACGCTTCAGATCTCTGATCAGGGCGCCGATGCCCTTCACTCTGACTCCATAGAGCTCCGCAAGTTTGAGGATCAGCACATGGAGAAGTACGAGCTGCGTGGTATAAGCCTTTGTGCTGGCAACTGCGATTTCCGGTCCGGCAGCGGTATACAGTACCGCATCGGTCTGACGGGCAATCGATGAACCAAGTACATTGACGACCGCAATCGTCGGGCATCCCTTAGCCTTTGCGAGTTTCAGCGCCGCAAGCGTATCGGCGGTTTCACCGGACTGCGAGACGAAGATACACAGTGTATGCCCGTCCACATTCGGACTGCTGTAACGGAATTCCGAGGCAGGCACAGCCGTGCTCAGTTTTCCGGTATAACGCTGATACAAACCGGACGCATAGATACATGCATGGTAGGCAGTGCCGCAGGCGATGAAGTAAGTCTCATGAATCTCATTCCAGTCGACATCCAGCGCTTCAATATTCGGCAGTACCACATGCGTGCCGCGGAAGCGTCCGCGGAGTGTTTCCCGGATCACGGAAGGCTGTTCATGAATCTCCTTCATCATGAAGGAGTCATAGCCGCCCTTCTGTGCGGACTGCACATCATATGGGAAGTGAATCCACTTCTTTTCCGCGGGTTTGCCGTCTGTGTCGAATACTTCGAGTGAATCCTTGTTCAGAATGGCGAACTGTCCGTCCTGAAGCGGCAGGATCTCCCGGGTATATTCCAGCATTGCCGGCGCATCGCTTGCGCAGAAGGTGCCTTCCTTCGACATGCCGAGCACCATCGGGCTTTCCTTCTTGGCGACATAGATGGTATTCGGTTCATAAATAGATGTCACACAGAGGGCATAGGACCCTTCCAGCCGTTTTACCGTGCGCATCAGCGCTTCCTTCATGACCGGCTTCCTGCGGTAGTAGAAGTCCAGCAGCTGGACGATGACTTCACTGTCGGTATCGGAGTGGAAGGTATAGCCTTCCTCCAGCAGTTCCTTTTTCAGAACCGCATAGTTTTCCACAATGCCGTTATGAACAACGGAAATCGAATTGTCGCTGTTCATATGCGGGTGGGCGTTCATATTGCTGGGAACGCCGTGCGTCGCCCAGCGGGTATGACCGATGCCGCAGGACTGCGCAAGATCATTCGGAAGCTTCTTTTCCAGCTCACTGAGCCGGCCTTTCGTCTTCCACGTCTTCAGTTTTCTGGAGTTGACCAGGGTCACGCCGGCTGAGTCGTAGCCGCGGTACTCCAGTTTGGAAAGACCCTGCAGTAAAAACGGCAGCGCGGGCTGCTTTCCCGTAAATCCGGTAATTCCACACATGAAAAAATATCCTCCTGTTTCATATGAAAAAACAGTCATGGAGGATACCGAATGGATCTGTTCAGCCGTCGCCGGCTGTTTTTTCCCATTGTTCAGGCCGTATCAGGCCTCCGGGTCATCCGCCGAATCTTTCGATAAATACCCGGTCCTCGTCACCTGCAGGTCATGCAGGCCAGGCGCTACGTTTTGTGTTACAGCTCCATGACAGGAATAATTATACGATGGATTCACGATTCCTTGAAAGCTGATTGCACTTCGCTTATAATAACTCTTGCCGTAAATGCCGACTTAGCTCAGCTGGTAGAGCAACTCATTCGTAATGAGTAGGTCGTTGGTTCAAATCCGATAGTCGGCACGATCAGTACCCCCGCACAGACATGCGGGGGTTTTTCTATCTGTGTCAACTACCCGGCACTGAAGTGCCAGGCTTGAAGGAACACCTGAAAGAGGTGCACTCCAACTTACCCGAATACAACAGGCTTGTAATCTGACCGCAGTCATCATACAGAGGCCATGCCAATGGACGGGCGGTTATCGTAGTGA
>JAFOLE010000023.1 GCA_017419465.1 Solobacterium sp.
AGCGGCGGTTCACAGGCAATGCTGGATCCGTTTCCGTTCTATATCCGTCACATGTCCGCGCTGCCGGTCGAAAACATCCTGGCTGCGGATCTGATGCTCGGCGGTTCAAACCGGATCAGTGATAAAACGGTCGCCTTTCTGACTTCCAAATCCGGCGATACCGGTGAAACGGTGAAAGCTGCAAACTGGCTGAAAGAACGGGGTGTCCGGATCGTCAGCGTATGCGGAAAAGCGGATTCCGTACTGGAATCCATCAGTGATGACTGTGTCGTCTACGGCGAGGGACGCCCGCAGGAACTTGTGTTCTATTATCTGATCGGCCGGATCCTGTACCGTAACGGAGACTTTGCGGATTATCCGAAGTTTGCGGATGAGCTGAAAGGTCTTGCGTATGCGCTTGCGCAGGTCCGCAAGCAGGCAGATGAAAAGTGCCGTCAGTACGCGCTGGATTACCACAAGGAGCCGTACAATATCTGGGTCGGATCAGGCGACCTCTGGCCGACCGCATATTCTTACAGCATGTGTGTTCTGGAGGAGAGCCAGTGGATCCGCACCAAGAGCGTATCCAGCCCGGAATTCTTCCACGGAACGCTGGAGCTTCTGGAAGACGATGTATGCATGACACTGCTTCTTACCGAAGGACCGACGCGCGTTCTGGATGAACGGGTAAAGGAATTCGCGCAGCGTCATACAAAGAAACTCACCTGCTTTGACACAAAAGATTATGAGCTTCCCGGAATCAGCGATGAATTCCGGAAGTATCTGAGTCCGGTGGTCATGGCCGCAGTGCTGCAGAGAATAAGTAAGAATATCGAGGAAATCACAGGGCACTCCCTGGATATCCGCCGCTATTACCGGAAAGAGAATTACTGAGATGAAACTGATTGCGCTTGGAGACAACTGTGTCGATGTTTACTGCAATAAGAATGAAGTGCATCCCGGCGGGAATGCGGTGAATGTTTCAGTACATGCGGCGCGCTGCGGAGCACAGTCGGAGTATATCGGTAATCTCGCTGATGATGATTATGCAGCGCATCTGATCAAAGCACTGAAAAAGAACGGGGTCCGGTATGACCGCTGTCCGGTGATTCCGAATTCCGTCACAAAACAATGCGTCTATGAGGTGACAGACGGCGAACGCAGTTTCGTGAAAGTTGTGACCGGTGATGCATGGGCGGGACCGGTTGCGGTCAGTGAGGAACTGAAGGAAGTTCTTTCGCAGGCGGATGTAATTGTCAGCTCATGCAATGCAAAGATTCCCGAACAGCTGTCTAGTGTGGAGGAGCTTCCGCCGGTATTTGTATTTGATTTCGGCGAGAAGGATAAATACCGCACCGATGAATACTGCGATATGGTCTGCAAAGCGATCGATCTTGCGATGTTTTCCTGCAGTCCGATGTCGGAAGAGGAATTTGCGGCGTTTGCCCGTCCGTATCATGAACGCGGCGTCATTCATGTGCTTGCGACCATGGGCGGTGAGGGACAGATCATCTCAAACGGATCGGAGATTCTCCGCAGGCAGGTTCGTCAGGTAATACCTCATGATACAATGGGAGCTGGAGATTCCTTCCTCGCAGGATTTGTCTGCACACTGCAGAAATCCGGCTGGAAAAAGGGCATGCGGATGCCGTCCGGCGCGCTGGAGGAAGCACTTCTGGCAGGCCAGAATGTATCCAGAGAAAATGTTCTTTCTCCCGGAGGATTCGGCGACTGACAGTAACACACTACGGAGATACAGATATGAGCGCAATTAAGGGATTACGACTTGATAAAGGCATTCCGATGCCGTTATATGAACAGCTGCGGCAGGGACTTCTGACCGCAATCATGGACGGCACGCTTCCCGCCGGCAGTAAGATGCCGACGGAAGAGGAACTGTGTGCGGCCTATGGAATCTCGCGGCCGGTTGTCCGGCAGGCGTACAATGCCCTGATTGAGTCCGGTCATGTCGAGCGTAAGCGCGGAGTCGGCACCTTTGTGCTGGCATCCAACAGCCGCGGGCGCTTTATTGACAAGCAGTACAGTTTCGAAAAGGAAATGTCCATTCTCGGTCTTCCTCATGAAACACGGCTTGTCCGTGAAGAGTGGCTTGACGGCGCAGAGGTATTCTTCAAGGATCAGACACCCTATGCGGGGCGTGTCCGTCATATCGTGAGAATGCGCTACGCAGCCGAAAAACCGTTTGTGCTTGTGGAAAACTATGTTCCGGAATCTGTATTTCCGGGAATCGATACCTATGACTTTGCCGTACGTTCGCTCTATAACGTCATGGAAACGGAGTACGGCGTGCGTATTGCCCGCTCGCACCGCAGACTCGCTGCGATTCTTGCGGATGAGCGGATTGCGGCAGCGCTCGGAATTGAACAGAACGCACCGGTCATGATGGTTGAAAACCTCGTTTATGACCAGTATGAACGCGCGGTTGATCTCAGCCGTGAATATCTCGACGGTGCCACAAAGACATTTGAATTTCAGGTTTTTAATTCGTAACAGAGAGGCTGACTTCAGAAAACCGGTCGGCCGATGGAGGCAGAATGATAGGAATTATCATTACCGGACACGGTAATTTCGCAACCGGAATGGAAGCCAATGCAAAACTGCTCGCAGGCAACAGCATTCAGCTGACTGCGATTGACTTCACCGATACATCCACACCGGACGAGCTGGAACAGAAACTTGCGGACGCACTGGATCAGTACAGCAGCTGCCCGGTCACAATCGTTCTTACGGACATCATGGGCGGAACCCCCTATATGAAGGCTGCGGCGCTCAGCGTGAAACGGCCGGGTGTGCGGGTTATCTCCGGCGCCAACGCTCCGCTTCTGCTGGATCTTGTCATCAAAAACATGGCGGAAAACGATCCGGGTGATGCTGATGCACTTGCAGAATCGCTTCTTGAAACGGGAAAGGAAGCACTGACGATCTTCCGCATGGAAGCTCCGGTCAATGATGAGCCGGAAGACGGAGATGGAATCTGACACCGTATGATCAAAGCTGTAATCTTTGATATGGACGGTGTACTGATTGACAGTGAGATTGTATATCTCCGCTATCAGGCGGAGAAACTTCAGAAATCCTATCCCTGGCTCAAAGAGGAACATCTTTATCCGCTGGTGGGTATGGACAACAAGGAAGATAAGATTTATCTTGCCGATCTGCTGGGTCATGACGCAAATGACCCGGCTTTTCTGAAGGAAATGAAGGAACTGTCAGACGGAATCTGTGTAAACTACCGTTCCATCATGCGGGAAACGGTGCCGGAACTTCTGGAAACGCTGCGCCGGAACGGATACCGGATCGGTCTTGCATCAAGCAGTTCACGCTCCAATATCATGCAGGTGCTTGGTGAATGCGGCATTGGTCCCTACTTTGAATGCGTTGTCAGCGGCGAACAGTTCGCCCGCAGTAAGCCGGATCCGGAAATCTATCGCTTTGCGATGCGTCAGATGGGTATGCAGCCGGACGAATGCCTGGTCGTGGAAGACTCCACTTACGGCGTGCAGGCAGGCTATGCGGCAGGTGTCTATATTGCCGCGCTCAGGGATACCCGCTTTCCCTTTGATCAGTCTCTGGCAGATTTCCACATTGAATCGCTGGATGAAATTCCGCATGTTCTGACGAAGCTGCGAACACAGGAATTACCCTGAAAACAGGGTGTGCCGGTATATCGGGACACCAATCATTTATGGATCACAAACTTTTCAGTTGAACAGTGCAGGGTGTCGTGATAATATACTGAAGAAATCTTTAAATCGATACGAGATATCGGCAAGATCGCACTGCTTCACCTATATAAAAAGAAACGCCCGCAAACGGCGCGTCTTTGAACGGATTGTGACATTGACCTTGCCGTTACGGTAAGGTTTTTTGTTTCAGGAGGTACCTATGGAACAGATGAAACAGAAGGTTATCCCGAATCAGTCAACAGAACAGCGTGCTGTTCGTCTTCCCGGTTTTTGCGATGTACATGTACATCTGCGAGAGCCGGGTTTTTCTTATAAAGAGACGATCAGAACCGGTTCTCAGGCAGCCGCACGGGGCGGCTACACGGCAGTCTGCACGATGCCGAACCTGAACCCGGTGCCGGACTGCCTCGAGCATCTCAAGGTCCAGCAGGACATCATCGATGCGGATGCGGTCATTCACGTATATCCTTACGCCGCAATTACGGTGAAGGAAGAAGGGAAAGAGCTCGCGGATATGGAAGCGCTGGCGGACCATGTCATTGCCTTCTCCGATGACGGACATGGCGTTCAGTCAGACGAGATGATGGAAGAGGCGATGAAGCGGGCAAAGAAATTAAACAAACTGATCGTTGCGCACTGTGAAGACAACCGCCTGTTAAAGGGCGGATACATCCATGACGGACGCTACGCAAAGGAGCATGGCCACCGCGGCATCTGCTCGGAAAGCGAGTGGGGTCAGATTGCGCGTGACCTGGAGCTTGCGGAAAAGACCGGCTGCGGCTATCACGTATGCCACATCTCCACAAAGGAAAGTGTGGAGGTGATCCGTCAGGCAAAGGCCCGCGGCGTGGATGTGACCTGCGAGACCGCTCCGCATTATCTGTTGCTGTGCGAAGACGACCTGCAGGAAGACGGCTGGTGGAAGATGAATCCGCCGCTGCGCTCAAAGGAAGACCATGATGCGCTGATCGAGGGCATCAAGGACGGAACGATCGATGTGATCGCAACCGACCATGCGCCCCACAGCGAGGAAGAAAAGAGCAGGGGTCTTGAAAAGAGCGCATTTGGAATCGTCGGTATCGAAACGGCATTCCCGCTGCTCTATACCTATCTGGTAAAGACAGGTGTGATCACCATGGAGCGGCTGATGGAGCTGCTGGTATATAAACCAAGAGAACGGTTCAATATTCCGCTTGGCGAAGAGGATTATTCCGTCTGGGATCTTGAAGCGGAAACCGTGATTGATCCGAAGGACTTCCTGTCAAAGGGAAAAGCCACACCGTTTGCAGGATGGAAGGTAAACGGCATCTGCAGAAAAACAGTTATGAACGGCATCACCGTATACGAGGAGGGCAAGTAATATGGCAAAACGTACAGACCTTAAGAAGATTCTCATCATCGGCTCCGGACCGATCGTCATCGGTCAGGCAGCGGAATTCGACTATGCCGGCACCCAGGCGTGTCTTGCGCTGAAGGAGGAAGGCTATCAGGTCATTCTCTGCAACTCCAACCCGGCGACGATCATGACCGATACATCAATTGCGGACAAGGTATACATGGAGCCGCTGACACTGGAATATATTGCAAAGATCCTGCGCTATGAGCGTCCGGACGCAATCCTGCCGGGCATCGGCGGACAGACCGGTCTGAATCTCGCGATGCAGCTGGAGAAGAAGGGCATTCTGAAAGAGTGCGGTGTCGAACTGATCGGCACCAGCAGCCGCAGTATTGAACGTGCGGAAGACCGTGAGCTCTTCAAGGAAATGTGCCAGTCGATCGGCGAGCCGGTCATTCCTTCCGAAATCACCTATTCCATCGAAGAGGCAAAGAAGGCAGCGCTCGATATCGGCTACCCGGTTGTTCTCCGTCCTGCATTTACGCTTGGCGGCACCGGCGGCGGCTTTGCGAACAACGAGGAGGAACTCGTTGAAATCGGAAACAATGCCTTCAAGCTTTCCCCGGTTCATCAGGTTCTCGTTGAAAAATCCGTCAAGGGATACAAGGAAATCGAATTTGAAGTCATGCGTGACTCCAATGACCATGCGATCACGATCTGCGGCATGGAGAACGTCGACCCGGTCGGAGTCCATACCGGCGACAGTATCGTCGTTGCGCCAATCCTTTCGCTCAACGATCATGATCTGAAAATGCTGAATGACAGTGCGATCAAGATCATCCGCGAGCTTCAGATCGCCGGCGGCTGCAACGTGCAGTTCGCGCTGAATCCGAACTCCAGCGAATACTATCTGATCGAAGTCAATCCGCGTGTATCGCGTTCCTCTGCGCTGGCTTCCAAGGCAAGCGGTTATCCGATTGCCCGCGTCACCGCAAAGATCGCGGTCGGCATGGCGCTCGAGGATATTCCGGTCGCAGGCGGAACCGCCGCAATCGAACCGTCGCTCGATTACCTTGTCGCAAAGTTCCCGCGCTTCCCGTTCGACAAGTTCCCGCTGGCACCGAATGTGCTCGGCACACAGATGAAGGCAACCGGCGAAGTCATGGGCATCGGCTCCACACTGGAGGAATGCTTCCTGAAGTCAGTCCGTTCCCTTGAAACAGGTGTATGCCACTTCCATATGGCAAAGTTTGACGAGATGCCGGATGAAGACATTCATGCATATCTGAAAGAATTCCGTGCCGACGGCATCTTCGCAGTTGCGGAACTGCTCCGCCGCGGCGAAAGCATCGAGTCGCTCTATAAACTCACAATGATCACGCCGCTCTTCCTCGAGACGCTGAAGAAGATCATCGACTTCGAGAAGACCCTGAAGGAAAACGTAAAGGATGTGAAGATTCTCCGCGAGGCAAAGATCATGGGCTTCTCCGACCGGGCAATTGCCCAGCTCTGGGGATGCAATGAAATCGATGTATATCACATGCGCAAAGAAGAAAAGATCACGCCGGTATTCCGGATGGTCGATACGCTCCATACCGGAACGTATATTGCATACCTGTATTCCTCCTATACCGGAGAAAACGAGTCCCGTCTTTCTGACCGGAAGAAGGTAATCGTTATCGGCGCCGGTCCGATCCGTATCGGACAGGGCGTTGAGTTTGACTACTCCTCCGTCCATGCAGTACAGACGATCCGCCGTGCCGGCTATGAAGCGATCATCATAAACAACAACCCGGAGACGGTATCCACCGACTATACCACCGCGGACAAGCTCTACTTTGAACCGCTGACCACGGAAGATGTCATGGAGATCATCGACTTCGAACAGCCGATCGGCGTCATCGCCTCGCTCGGCGGACAGACTGCGATCAACCTCGCAGAACCGCTCCGTGCCCGCGGCGTCAAGCTGATCGGTACGGATTGCGATGCGATCGAGCGTGCGGAAAACCGCGACAGCTTTGAAAAGGTCCTGCAGCGTCTGAACATCCCGCAGCCGCAGGGCAAGGCGGTCACCAACATCGAAGACGGTGTCGCGGCCGCAAAGGAAATCGGCTATCCGGTTCTCGTGCGTCCTTCCTTCGTCCTCGGCGGACGTGCCATGCAGATTGTCGCGGATGAAGAACATCTGCGCAGATATCTGCGTGATGCGGTTGAAATTGATGCGGACAAGCCGGTCCTTGTTGACCATTACAT
Organism: Solobacterium sp.; assembly: GCA_017419465.1. GTDB lineage: Bacteria > Bacillota_I > Bacilli_A > Erysipelotrichales > Erysipelotrichaceae > Bulleidia. The sequence continues at coordinate 7,276 of JAFOLE010000023.1, forward strand.
CCAGGGTAAGGAGCTCGAAGTTGACGCAATCTGCGACGGCATCGACGTCTTCGTGCCGGGCATTATGGAACTGGTAGAACGTACCGGTATTCACTCCGGTGACTCGATCTCCGTCTATCCGACCTTCAGCGTTTCGGACAAGGTAAAGGGCATCATCCTGCAGTATGCCAAGAAGCTCGGTCTTGAGATCGGCATCGTCGGTCTCTACAACATCCAGTTCATCGTTGATGAAAATGAGGATGTCTATATCATCGAAGTCAATCCGCGTTCCTCGCGTACGGTACCGTTCCTGTCCAAGGCGACCGGTTACTCCCTTGCGGATATCGCAACGGAAGTCATCCTTGGCAAGAGTCTGAAGGAACAGGGCATCTTCTGCCTGTATCCGGAAGAGAAGAAGCGCCACTACGTCAAGGTTCCGGTCTTCTCCTTCAACAAGATCAAAGGTCTTGATGCATATCTCTCGCCGGAGATGAAGTCCACCGGTGAAGCGATCGGCTATGACGACAAGCTCAACCGCGCGCTGTTCAAGGCCCTGCAGGCAAGCGGCACCCGTTTACAGAATTACGGAACCGTATTCGTGACCGTCGCCAAGAAGGACAAGGAAGAGGCGCTCCCGCTGGTTCGCCGCTTCTACAACCTCGGCTTCAACATTCAGGCAACCCCGGGAACCGCAGAGTTCCTGAAGGAAAACGGCATCCGCACGCATGTCCTGCAGAAGATCAAGGAAGGCAGCGACGATATCCCCAACGCAATCCGTCAGGGACATCTTGCCTATGTGATCAACACCCAGGATCCGGGATCCATGTCCACCGCAAGCGACGGCGCAAAGATCCGTACGCTGGCAACGGAGAACAACGTGACGATCTTCACCTCACTGGATACCGTAGCCGTACTGCTGGATGTTCTTGAGGAGACCACACTGACGATTTCGACCATCGATGCGTGATAATCATGAAACAGAGTTTACTGACAGTCATATCCAACAACGCTCTTACATCCAATGTGTATGAGCTGAAGCTGTCCGGCATTGAAGGGATGAACATCCGTCCCGGACAGTTCGTTAACGTGAAAACCGACGGAAACTATCTGCGCCGGCCGATCTCGGTATGCGATGCGGAAGGAGATATCCTGACGCTGGTATATCGGGTTGCCGGGGCAGGCACAGCAGAGATGAGCACCTGGCATGCAGGAAAGAAAGCCGACGTTCTGACGGAACTTGGAAACGGCTATGATCTTTCCGCTGCCGGAGAGCATCCGGTTCTGATTGGAGGCGGTGTGGGCATTCCGCCGCTGTACTATCTGGCAAAGGAACTGAAGAAACAGGGAAAAACGGTTTCCGCAGTCCTTGGCTTCAATACCGCATCCGAACGGTTCTATGAGGAAGCGTTCCGCGAAGTATGCGATGATGTATCTGTAACGACCGCCGACGGCTCGTACGGTATCCGGGGATTTGTGACGGATGCGCTGCCGGAACATCCGACTTGCTCATACGCCTGCGGACCGATGCCGATGATGAAGGCGCTGTACCGCACACTTGCGTGTGAGGGACAGTTCAGTCTTGAGGAGCGTATGGGATGCGGCTTCGGCGCATGCATGGGCTGCTCGATTCAGACGAAGTCCGGAAACAAGCGTGTCTGCAAGGACGGTCCGGTATTCCGGAAGGAGGATCTCTTATGGGAAGACTGAGTGTTGAACTGTGCGGGATCGAACTGGACAATCCGGTTATTCCGGCTTCCGGAACGTTTGGCTTTGGCTATGAGTTTGCGGAGCTGTATGACATCAACTGCCTCGGTACCTTCTCGTTCAAGGGAACGACAAAGGATCCCCGCTTCGGCAATCCGACCCCGCGCATCGCAGAGTGCTCGATGGGCATGTTAAATGCGGTAGGCCTGCAGAACCCGGGCGTTGAGGCAGTCATTCACGAAGAACTTCAGAAACTGAAACCGGTATTCCATAAACCGGTCATGGCAAATATCAGCGGTTTCTCCGTAGATGATTATGTCTATACCGCACAGAAGCTGGATGCGGAAGAACAGGTCGGCTGGCTGGAAATCAACATCAGCTGTCCGAATGTGCATGGCGGAGGAATGAGCTTCGGCACGGATCCCGATGCGGCATATGAAGTCATTCATGCGGTGCGTCAGGTAACGAAAAAACCGCTGATCGCAAAGCTCTCGCCGAATGTCACGGATATCACTGCCATCGCAAAGGCATGCGAGAATGCGGGCGCCGATGCGGTGAGCCTCATCAATACGCTGCTTGGCATGCGCATTGATCTCAAAACAAAGAAGCCGGTGCTTGCCAATACGACCGGCGGTCTGTCCGGACCTGCCGTATTCCCGGTTGCGGTCCGCATGGTATATCAGGTTCATAAGGCCGTCTCCATTCCGGTCATCGGAATGGGCGGTGTATCAAGCGCGGAAGATGTGATCGAGATGATGATGGCAGGTGCCTGTGCAGTTGAGATCGGTGCCGCAAATCTCGTCGATCCGTTTGCCTGTCCGACGATCATTGAAGAACTGCCGGCGGTAATGGATAAATACGGAATTGAAAATCTCACCGATATCATCGGTATTGCATAACAGGAGGATAACGTTATGGCAAAAGATGTAATCATTGCCTGCGACTTTGCGGGCGAAGCAGAGACACTGAAGTTTCTTGATCAGTTTACGGAGGAGCGTCCGTTCGTAAAGATCGGCATGGAACTGTTCTATTCGGCAGGACCTTCCATCGTAAAGAAGATCAAGGAGCGGGGACACCCGATCTTCCTTGACCTCAAGCTGCATGACATTCCCAATACCGTAAAGAAGACCATGGCAGTGCTTTCTTCCCTGGATGTGGATATCTGTAACCTGCATGCGTCCGGCACAACGCCGATGATGAAGGCTGCGCTGGAGGGTCTGACAAGACCGGACGGCACCCGTCCGCTGCTCATTGCGGTAACGCAGCTTACCTCAACCGATCAGGAAGCGCTGGAAAACGATCTGCTCATTCATGAGCCGATCGACAAGGTCGTCATGCATTACGCCCTGACCGCAAAGAATGCGGGACTCGACGGTGTAGTATGTTCGCCGCTGGAAGCCGCAAAGGTTCATGAGGTATGCGGTGAATCATTCCTGACGGTAACACCGGGCGTGCGTTTCGCCGACAGTAAGGCGGATGATCAGAAACGCGTCATGACACCGGAGAAGGCACGGGAAGCCGGCTCCGACTATATCGTGGTCGGCCGTCCGATCACCCAGGCGGATGATCCGGTTGCGGCATACCGCAGATGTGTTAAGGAATTTCTCGGAAAGTAATAAGGAGGAGTGAACCATATGGAACTGAATCAGAAAATTGCGGAAGATCTTCTGAAAATCAAGGCAGTATTCTTCCGTCCGGATGAACCGTTCATCTGGGCAAGCGGAATCAAGAGTCCGGTCTACTGCGACAACCGTCTGACCCTGACGGCACCGGAAGTAAGAACGGATGTGGAAACCGGTCTTGCGGAACTGATCCGCACGTATTATCCGGAAGCGGAAGTTCTGATGGGAACCTCCACCGCCGGTATCGCCCATGCGGCGATCACCGCGCATCTGATGGGCCTGCCGATGGGCTATGTCCGCGGCGGCAACAAGGACCACGGCCGCAAGAACCAGATCGAGGGAAAGCTCGAGGCAGGACAGAAAGTCGTCGTTGTGGAGGATCTGATCTCCACCGGCGGAAGCGTCATTGAAGTCGTCAATGTGCTGCGTGAGGCAGGTGCCGAAGTACTCGGCGTCGTATCGATCTTCACCTACGGCATGGAAAAGGGAAAGCAGCGTCTGGCGGACGCAAATGTCATCAACCACTCCCTGACCGATTTCGACTGCATCGCAGAAGTTGCGGCTAAGACCGGCTATATCAGCGAGGCGGATGTAAAGCGTCTGATCGCGTTCCGCAACAACCCGTCCGATGAGTCGTGGATCGCATTATGAGAAGCGTCATCGATGTGCTCGATCTCAGCGTTGAGGAGATCGATGAACTGATTGAAACGGCAGAGGACATCATTGCCGATCCGGACAAATACGCGCATGTATGCGACCGGAAGAAACTGGCAACCCTGTTCTTTGAACCGTCCACCCGGACAAGAATGAGTTTTGAGGCGGCGATGTATGAGCTCGGCGGACATGTCATCTCCATGTCCGAGGCAAGCTCCTCCAGTGCCGCAAAGGGAGAGTCCGTTGCGGATACGGTAAAGACGGTATCCAACTATGTGGATATCATCGCGATGCGTCATCCCAAGGAAGGCGCTGCGCTTGTCGCCGCAAACAATGCGTCGATTCCGGTCATCAATGCCGGAGACGGCGGACACTGCCATCCGACACAGACCCTGGCCGATCTGCTTACGATCCATCGGGAGAAGAAGCACTTCGACAATCTGACGATCGGCTTCTGCGGCGACCTGAAGTTCGGCCGCACCGTGCATTCGCTCTGCGGGGCGATGGCACGCTATCCGGGGTCGAAGTTTGTGCTGATTTCCCCGGAAGAGCTGAAGCTTCCGAGTTATGTGAAGCGGAATGTGCTCGACCCGGCAGGAATCCAGTACACCCAGACCACCGATCTTGAAGATTCCATGGAGAATCTCGACATCCTGTATATGACCCGCGTACAGCGGGAGCGCTTCTTCAATGAAGAAGACTACCTGCGTCTCAAGGACCGTTACATCCTGACGGCAGAGAAGATGAAGAAGGCACCGGAAAGCATGATCGTCATGCATCCATTGCCGAGAGTCAACGAGATCTCTGTTGCGGTGGATGATGACCCGCGTGCATGTTACTTCAAGCAGGTGCTCAACGGCAAATACATGCGCATGGCACTGATCATGAAGCTTCTGAAGGAGGCAGGCAGACTATGAATATCGACAGTATCCGGAACGGCATTGTCATCGACCACATTTCCGCCGGCAAGGGCATGAAGCTGGTCAGCCTGCTGGAGCTGGACCGCGCCGATGTGTCGGTTGCGATCATCAAGAACGTGCACAGCCAGAAGATGGGCAAGAAGGATATCATCAAGATCGATGCGGATATTCCGGTCAATCTGGATGTCATCGGCTACGTGGATCCCGATGCGACGGTCAATGTGATCAAAGACGGCGTGCTTGTGGAAAAGAAGACCATCGAGCGGCCGAAGATTCTGACCGGCGTCATCCGCTGCAAAAATCCCCGCTGCATCACCACAACCGAGCAGGAGCTGAAACATGTCTTCTGTCTGCGGGATGACGGCTACCGATGCATGTACTGCGAGACAAAAGCGGAATAACAGAAGGCTAAGGCATGCGGGAACTGCACGGCAGACAGCCGAAGTAATGAACTAACACAATAAGAAGGCATATCCGAATCAATCGGCGTATGCCTTCTTTCATTTTTGGATCCCGTTCGGTCAGTGAACTGTCACGCCATTTCTGCATGCCTTCAGGCGTGTTGCAGAGAAGTAGAGCCGAAGAGGACAGTCTGATATCATGAAATCAGATTTGATCTGCCGAATTGTGTTTCCGTAAAAATGGGAAGCTCCATTCGGAATGCAGTGCAGTCCGATTCCGCATCATCATTTGACACCATAGTTTCACTCGAACCTTCCGATTGAACAGCAGTTTCCGGAATAGCAGCGGCGTCTGCCGGAACCGGACGTTTTCCCTTTCTGCCATGGAGGATTTAACATGATCGGCAAAATTTACCCATCCGAAAAACGAACGTTTATCGATCCGGTGAGCGGGCACAGGATCACTCAGCTGACGGATCAGGGGATCAATGTTCATATGTACTTCACGGACAATTCCTTTGATCTTTCCGGCAAAGACATTTACTGTGTGTCTGATCGCGGACAGGAGCGCGGACACTTCAATATTTTCCGCATGAACCTTGACTCCGGCGAAATGGTCCAGCTGACAGATGAAAAAGAAGGTGTCTTCTTTAACGCCTTTACCAAAACACCGGACAGTGAACTCCTTGCGTACAAATCCGGAAATTCCATCCATGTGCTCAACACACGCACAATGGAAAACAAGGTCATCTATACGGATAACGAGATGATCTTCGGCCAGATGCACATCAGTCCCGACAAAAAAACACTGGGCCTGACCCGAAATGAGGACGTCGGCCAGCTTGATGACACCGGAGCCAATTACAGCGGTTTTTATGAGAAATTCGTCTGGATCAAGGACGGACGTGTGACTCTCATGGATATCGACGGCAAAAATGTCAGGGATATCTTCTGTGATACCCATCAGCTCGGACACTTTCAGTTTGCGCCGGATGATCCTCACATCTGCATGTTCTGTCATGAAGGTCCGTGGAATTATGTTAATCAGCGCATCTGGATTCTGAACACGGAAACCGGAAAGGCTATCCCCTGCTTCCGCCAGGGACCGGATGACTGTGTCGGGCATGAATTCTGGACCCGCGATGGGTATATCGTCTTTGACAACCGCCGCGCAGGTCACGACGGTACCATTTCCTCAGATAAAACGCAGGTTTATATGCCGTCTGTGAAAAGCAATGAGATTCCCTATTTCGGGTTTGCGGATAAGAGCGGGCATGTCTTTCGGAAAGTCGATATGCCGTTCTACTGCAACCATTACCACGCCAACAGTGACAATACGGTCTTTGTCGGTGATGCGGTGGAGGATCTGTTGCTGATCCATCCTGAAGAAACGAGTAACCGTCAGCTTACCGTCCTGGCACGGCACAATACAACATGGAAATATCACTGGGCACACTGCCATCCGACGTTCAGCTGGCAGGACGACAAAATCCTTTATGCTGCCGCAACCGATGACGCGCACGGGAACCTGTTTCTGATCGATGATCTCTCATGGGCACTCAATCCATAAAATATTAATCAATTACGTCAGGCATTCACGCTGAGAAACAGGCAGGCAAAGCAAAATGAAACCGCTCATGGCGGCTGATCATGTAACGCATTCACGGATGGTACAAACACCATCCGTTTTAATGGTGCGGCATACAGGCAGAAGATCTCCGTCTGCGTTTCGCACTATAATGTTGGCAGGAAACGCACAATGAATACGTTTGAAAGAACCTGGCTGGACCTGTCACTCACAAAGCTGGAAGAGGTGCTGCCATACCCGAAGGCAGACCTCATGCGGCAGTATGAGACCGATGAAACAATGTGGTCTGTGGAACAGATTGAAGACCTCGTCTTCTGTCTGTTCAGTTTTTCCGTGACAGCCCGGATGAAACAGCTTGTTCTTCTTGTATATGACGATCAGAAGCGGATCATTGCGGATGCGGGCGCCTGCCATGCAGGGGTAAACGCATTTCTCGAAGATACGGAAATCTATGATTATCTCAGTGAAGAGAACGACTGGATGTATCTGGAACACTATGTATTGTCCAACACCATGTTTCCGGATCTGCCGTATCCGTTCTGCGGAACCGGCCGGAAGACAGAGGAACAGGGAGAAGTGCTGCTGTATACCAATGCCTATGTTTCCAGGGCGTTTCGAAGGCGCGGCATCTTCCGCACGTTGCTGGAAACCATGAAAGACCACGCGCTGCGGAATGCCTCGGGAATCCGTACGGTGTATACCGTGATGTCCATGGACCCGGATATCGCCTGTTACGGGCCGGATACCGTGAATGAGCCGTATTATTACAATTTCGAACAGGATGAACCGATCCGTCTGCGCAATGCGGAGATTGCCCGGAAGGTCGGACTTGCGCCGCTGCGGCTGGAGCCCGATCATCCGGAAGAGGAAACGGACGGAACCAAGCTCTGGTTCTGTGTCGGAAAAGAACTCTGTGAAATCATCGAGCTCTGAATACAAATCACGGAAACGGATGGCATAATGAATACAATGACAAAGGATCGTTTTATCCGGCAGCTCCAGATTGACTGGGACAGAATTCCGCCGGATTCCTATCTGCGTAATATTCCGGCCCTTCGCTCGCTTGAGACGATGGACTTTTCGCATGCGGTCACCCTGTTTGCGGGAGAGAACGGAACCGGGAAATCCACGCTTCTGGAAGGAATGGCGCAGGCTTCCGGATTCAATCCGGAAGGCGGCACAAAGAACTTCCATTTCTCCACCTATGATGATGTCTCCGAACTGCACTCTGCGATCAAACTGATCCGCGGAACACGTCGGCAGCGCCACGGTTTCTTTTTCCGGGCGGAGAGTTTCTTCAATGTCGCAAGCGTGATTCTCAATGAATATGATGACGGAAAACAGCCGGACTACCATTCCCAGTCGCATGGAGAAAGTTTCCTGAACTTCATCCAGGAGGCCGGGGAGGACGGACTGTATCTGATGGATGAGCCGGAGGCCGCACTGTCGCCGCAGCGCCAGCTGACGTTGCTGATACATATCGTGAAGATGGCAGAGCGCGGTGCGCAGTTCATTATCGCAACGCATTCTCCGATCCTGCTGGGAATCCCGGATGCGGAGATCCTGTCCTTTACGGAAGACGGCATTCATCCGACTTCCTATGAAGAGACGGAGAGTTATCGGATTACCAAGTTGTTTGTGGAAAACCGGCAGCGGATGCTGGAGTATCTGCTTAAGGAAGAAGAGTAGACAACAAGAAATGCCGCATGGCGAACCATACGGCATTTTTAGATATCCTGATGTGATGCGTTATCAGCTGTTGATCGGCTCCGACTCACTTTCGAGAATCTTGCCGTCCGACACGCGGATCTCATAGTCATATTCCATTCCGCCGGACTGGAATTCCACCTTGTACATATCGATGCCGTCGTCGGGTTCCCGATACAGTTCGGTTACCGTGACGTCGGATTCCTTCAGGCCTGCGTGTTCAAGGGCAATGTCAAGCGCATACTCTTTTGAAAACTCGTCTCCGGTGGGCAGTGCAGGTTCTGCCGGGGAAGCCTCAATATCACGGTCCTTCGAACGGATCTCTCCGGTGGCCGTGTCAATTTCATAATCATATTCGGTATCACCGGCGATAAACTCGACGTCAAATACACTGACGCCGTTTTCAATGTCGGTCTTCACCTGCATGAATGTGACATCGGTTTCGTTTACGCCCGCATCCTTCAGGGCAATTGCCTTTGCCTGTTCTTCGTCGATGGAAGAAACTGCCGCTTCCGGTGCGGCGGACTCTGCGGGAGCCGGTGCGGTGGATTCCGTCACAGGGGCGGAACTTTCCTGCGCCGGTGCGGAATTATCCGATCCGGAACATCCGGCACTCAGAAACAGGGAGAGGGTAATGACAACGGAAAACAAAACGCGTTTCATAACAGGACCTCCAATACCTTTTCATTATAACGAATCGCGAAGTATGCGCGGATATGCATGCATCAGCGGGCAAAGGACTTCTGAACTTGGGCAAGGAACCGTTCTGCGACCGGTGTGAAGGACTGATATTTATTCCAGGTCAGATACAGCGTTGTCTCAAGCGGCGGATCCAGCGGAATGAATACAAGCCCGCTGCCTTCTGAGGTATCAATCAGACCCTTGAAGGTAAGCAGACAGCCAAGACCTTCCTTTACAAACAGGGACGCATTATAGGAGAGCCGGAAGGAACCTTCCAGTGTAAGGTCCTGAATGGATTCGCCTGCCCACATGGCGATTGCATTATGCCAGCCCTGTTCCGAACAGAAGAGCGGCACCTGTTTCAGATCCCGCACTTTCAGCTTCCGCTTCTTTGAAAGCGGAGAATCTTCCCGGACAATCAGGCCCCAGAGATCCGGCACAGGGAAGGAGATCGCTTCGTATTTCGTATAGTCCGGTGTCTCTGCCAGAACCGCGAAGTCCAGGAGGCCCTTGTTCAGTTTTTCAATGACCTGTTCGGTATCTCCGCTGGTGATGTGATAGTGAAGATTCGGCAGAAGGTTTTTAAGGATGCGGATCTCATGTGCGAGCTTCTGGATCTGTACCGACTCCGCAAGGCCAAGATACAGATCACCGCCGGTAATATCATCCAGCGAGACAAACTCCTGTTCGATCTTATCTGCCATGCGGACAAGATCCTCAGCCCGTGCCTTAAGCAGGATTCCTTCATCGGTCAGAGAAATACTGAAGCTGTGCCGTATGAACAGCTTCTTGCCGAGTTCTTCTTCCAGACTCCGCAGCGCCTTTGACAGGGTCGGCTGTGTGACATGCAGGATCTCGGCTGCCTTCGTCATGTTTTCTTCTCTTGCGACCGCAAGAAAGTAGCGCAGTGTACGGATTTCCATAACTCACCTCTGATATTCAAATAAAGAATATCACGATATGCCTTATAACCATTAGCGAAAACAATTCCGGAATCCTATTCTGTAGGAGAAGAACAGAAGAAGACGATGGAAGACATCAGAGAAGCCCTGATCGATGCGGGATGTAATGAAGCGGAAATCACATGGATTCAAAACTGTATCCGGCAGGGCAGTATCTCCGATGCGATCACCGCAATGCGGAAATGCCACTGTGAACGGCTTGAGGCAATGCATGAGGAAGCGCGGAAAGTGGACTGCCTCGATTATCTGATCCGAAAGAGTGAAAAAGAAAGGCGGAACTGAAACATGATGAAACCGGCAGAATGTAAAAAACAGCTGGGAATCCAATGCGTTCATCCTCTGACCGTATGGCTTCTCAGCTGTTTTTTCAGTTTCTCAGTACCGCTGAATGAGTTCCTCTTCCGGACGGCATTTTGTGTGCGGCTCCGCAGGGACCGCGTCATCTGCCGCATAGCCAGCCGCAAACATCGCAATCAGAGAATAACCCTGCATATCCGGAAAGGTATCTCCGAGTTTTTTGGGATCGAAGTGTCCGATCCAGGTTGTCGCAAGTCCCTGATCCTGAATCTCCAGCATCATGTGAGCCGCAATGATTGACGCATCCACATCGGCGAAGTTCTTTCCGTCATAGTCCCGAACCCAGGCGCGGGAAGTATCACCGCCGATCACGAATACGACCGGGCAGGGCTGAATGAACTGCTGTCTGCAGGATGCCTTCACTTTGGCAAGCGCCTCATCGGATGTCATGACCCAGATCTTAAACGGCTGATAGTTGCAGGCGGTGGGCGCCGCAAGACCGGCTTCAAGAATGGCGCGGATCTGTTCTTCCGATACCGGCCGGTCCGTCAGTTTCCGGCAGGAATAGCGTTCTTTAGCGAGTGTGAGAAAATCCATACTGTCTTCCTCCTGTTTTTCTAAACAATATCACGCAGGCAATCCGATTGCCCGCAGTTTGCCTGTATACTGAAACTGTATGATCACACTGGCATCCCTTCCCATACGTTATGAAGAACTCAATGATCTGTATGAACATACCGACCAGTCTTTTTGTCTGAATCATGTTTCTGTTCCGCTGGACGAAGAGACAACACGCGGGTATTTCATGATGGTTCGCACCGGGAGAAACAACGGAATGCTGTTTGCGGTGAAGGGCATTTATCTGGATCAGAAACTGATTGGAAAGATCGAGCGCACGGTCTATGAAGGCGGCAGTGCGGAGATCGATCTGATCATACGTAACGAATACTGCGGGAAGGAATACGGCACGGAGGCATTACGTCAGTTTCTTGCCTTACCTGAAACATTGGAAGAATGTACTTCGTTCTGTGCCTATATCGATTCAAACAATAAACCTGCCGCAAGAGTGCTGGAAAAAACCGGCTTTGAAGCGAAGCGGAAGTTTCTGGCCGATGTGGTGACGCCGCAGGCAGAAACTTATACGCTGCGCACGGTGGAAGGAACGGAATATATCCGGGGAGGAGAAACAGAATGAGAATCCGAAACAGAATACTGGCAGCGGTTTTCTCTGCCGCGATGCTCGGCGGATGCACCGGATATGAGTCCAGTGCGGAACAGGACGGAATGTATTTCTACATTTCCAAAAATGAAAGAAAGGCATTTGTTTCCGAATGTGCCTGGGATGTGAACAGCGGACAGGCAAGGTTTGTGATACCGCCGAATATTGAAAAAGCAAGTGTCACTTCCCTTGGCGGTTTCTTCGGAACCGGGGTGCCGTCTCCGTTCTGCATCATGGGAGAACGGGACACGTTCGACTTCAACGGAAATCCGTACCGCAGTGAGTATGGTGCGCCGCTGGTGTTTGAAGATGTGCCGGTCACAGTCGTGATCCCGGATACGGTCACGGAAGTCAGACTCGCATCAGGCACCGGATACTACGGCTCCCGGAATGAATACGGGCAGATCGTATTCCTCCGGCCGGTGGTTCGCTTTGAATGCAGTGAGACAAACCCGGTATTTATCGCGGAGGACGGTCAGCTTCTTCTGAAAAAGGATCTGAGTCCGGCGCTTGCGGATTCGGGTCTCTACGGAGGAGAAGAGCTGCCTGAAATGACGCTGCGGGACAAACTGCTCTGCCGCTGTGTGAAAGATATGGGAGATGAAAAGGAAGTCTGGGATATCTTCCCGGAGTTCGGACATGTCTACATCCACATCAACTCCTATATGTACGATGACGAATACATGTTCAGCGCGCTGGAACTCATACCTGTGGAAGAAGGTGTGCTGGAGCGGACGGATACCGATACCTTTGATGCAGAAGTGCGGCAGTTCTCCGACTTTGCGATGGCAGGTCAGTATACCGAACCGGAAAGCCCGTTCTGCCGGATCACGGTAAGTGATGATTACGTTGAAGTGGTTCAGCTGGATGAGAACCGGGAACCATTGATGGATTCGGGCATTCAGATCGACAAGGACATCACACAGCCCTCGCAGTTTGCGGTAACGACGGAAGATCTGGAACGCGTCAATGACGGAAACAAACTTGTTTATCTTGTCGGACATACCTGGGCGAACGCGGAAACGCATGTACTGGAAGGAGACGGGGTGCGTGTCCGGATGTACCGCGACGGCACCTTCACGATCAACAGGGATGCTGAAAACACTACCGTGCTGTACCGCGGGATCGCGATGGGCGGATATGGCATGGAAGACAATGATCTGCGGTTTGCAGTGAAGAAGCTGGGCGGCACGACGGAACCGATTGTCGGACGGGTTCGTATGACGGTTGAAGAGGATACTGTTACATTTACAGCGGTGGACGGCTATGAAAGCACACCGCTGATCCCTGCGGGGACGGGCGAACTGGTATGCAGGATTTCCTGAACCACGCGGTGAAGCTGTGGAGACGGCTGAAGCCGGAAGCGAAGCTGGTTCTCTGCGGCACGTTGTTCCTTATTCTGTTTCTGCTTCTTATTCTGCGGCCAAAGGGCGTGAACCTGAAGATGTTCTCAAATTATAAGAAAATGCTGGGAGCCGAAGAGGTGACGCTCTGTGCGGAGAGTGACGGGAAGACTTATGAAGACTACCGGATGATCACCGATGAAACATCCGATCAGTACAAACTGATTCATTCAAAACTGAAGGTCGACAAAAAGACCGGCTTCCTCTATGACAAGGACGGTTTTCTGGCTGCGGCATTAGGGTATCAGTTCGGGCCGGTCGGCACGCGCTACTACTTCACGCTTGATACCGGCATCGTGCTTCCGCTGATCAAGACGGATGAAAAGGATCCGAAAGATGCCTCGGACGGTTGTGCGGTGGACATCAACGGAACCGTGATTGAATTTGTCATTGACGCAGATGCGGCATTAAAGCACTTCGGCACCATTACCAACGGACTGGTGCTGGACGGCAATTACAACAACAGTCCGGATTTTGCCGGATCGATCGTTAAGATTGAGCGAATCCTTCAATGAATGAAGAGGAACTGTAACCCGGTTATACCGCGTCGTTACAGTTCCCTTTTTTTAACGTTCCGGAAAAAGAAGCGCGTGCATTTATGAATACAGCCATCCGAAGATCTTCTCCGCTTTTATGTTCTGAAAAAATAAAATGTAGAGTGCGTATTCCGGGATTATAATTAGAACAGAGCGTCAGAGGAAATGACCATGTGCAGACACCGTGCAGGTGCTGTATGTGATTTCGGTCCGGAACTTTGGAAGAACGCGAGGCTGTGAGATGACAACAGAGTTCATCCGGATTATGACGCCTCTCTTCTGAAATATGGAGAAAAAAATAGGGGAATGAAAGCGGAGCCTGTCGGAACCAGGACAGTCCGCTCATCATTTATAAAAAAGGGGGTATATTAGTCTTATGATGAAATGGCTTCAAAAACTAGGGAAATCCCTGATGCTGCCGGTCGCAGTACTGCCGGTATGCGGAATCCTCATGGGTATCGGATACGCACTGTGTCCGGCTACCATGCAGGGTGGTGAAATTTCCGGTGTCGCAAATCTTGTCGGCTTCTTCCTTGTAAAAGCCGGCGGCGCACTTATCGATAACATGGCACTGCTGTTCGCAGTCGGTGTCGCGGTTGGTCTGGCAAACGACCATGACGGAACTGCTTCTCTGGCGGGTCTTGTTTCCTGGCTCGTTATCACAACACTGTTAAGCACAGGTACCGTTGGAACCATGTTCCCGAACCTGATTGCCAACGAGGTCAACAGTATTGCGTTCTCCAAGATTCAGAATGCATTCATCGGTATCGGCGCAGGTATCATCGGATCCAGCTGCTACAACCGGTTCAAGACGCAGAAGCTTCCTGACTTCCTCGCATTCTTCTCCGGCAAGCGTTTCGTTGCGATCGCTACCGCTATCGCTTCCATTATCGCTTCCGCGGTTCTCCTGCTTGTATGGCCGCTGATCTTCTCCGGTCTGGTTGCTCTGGGTCAGGGAATCGTCAAGATGGGTTACTTCGGCGCAGGTCTCTATGCATTCCTGAACCGTTTACTGATTCCGTTCGGACTCCATCACGCACTCAACAACGTATTCTGGTTCGACACCATCGGTCTTGGTGATCTGTCTCACTTCTGGGCTGGTGATGTTACCGGCGTCAACGGCGTTAACTGGGATCTCGGTATTTACATGTCCGGTTTCTTCGCACCGATGATGTTCGGTATTCCGGGTGCTGCACTTGCGATCTACCGCAATGCAAAACCTTCCCAGAAGAAGGCAGTCGCATCTCTGATGATCTCTGCCGCAGTATGCTCGTTCATCTGCGGTGTTACGGAACCGTTTGAGTTCTCGTTCATGTTCCTGGCGTTCCCGCTGTATATCGTTTACTCCCTGCTGTATCTGTTATTCACAGTTATTACATGCATCGTTGGTTTCCGCGGCGGATTCTCCTTCTCCGCAGGTCTCACTGACCTGATCTTCTCCTCTTCCTTACCGGCAGCGGCGAAGACATGGCTGATTATCCCGCTGGGAATCTGCGCATTCATCGTATTCTACTTCGTATTCGATTTCTGCATTAAGAAGTTCGATTTCAAGACACCGGGACGCGGCGATGATGAAGACGACATTCCGGAATCTGAAAAAAGCATTGTTCTTGAGAACAACGACTTCACCGAAGTTGCCAAGGCGGTTCTCGCTGCGGTAGGCGGAAAAGAGAATGTTGAAGATGTTGATTACTGTGTCACACGTCTG
This sequence comes from Solobacterium sp., assembly GCA_017419465.1. Taxonomy (GTDB): domain Bacteria; phylum Bacillota_I; class Bacilli_A; order Erysipelotrichales; family Erysipelotrichaceae; genus Bulleidia. The sequence continues at coordinate 22,657 of JAFOLE010000023.1, forward strand.
CGTTTCACACTCAAGGATGCAGCGCAGGTAAATGAGAAGGCATGCAAGGCAGCAGGTGCTGCAGGCGTACTTCGTCCTTCCAAGAATACCGCACAGGTAATCATCGGCAC